>JBODRP010000096.1:0-16388 GCA_050633005.1 Trichormus sp.
GATAATGATTACAGAAAATATTCTGAGTTTATTAAAACAACTAAAATCACTTATGTTATTTATGCTCAGGAGATATTACATAAAATAATAACTAACTTCTTAGTGATTAACGAAATTGATGGATTAATTATTGGTGATTCCAGAGAAGAGGAGCAAGAATTAATCAACAGTTGGGTTGCAATAAATAATCAATGGTTACTATTTTTTATATATTTGGCAAAGACTATTTACTATTTTTATTTTAAAAAGAATCTTGATGCTGCTACTCATGCAATATTGGCTGAAAAATATATTTGTAGCGCAAGTATAGGTGGATTTTTACATAATTTTTACTTTTCTCTGGCGTTACTTGCTCAATATAAGAACTGCGAGATAAATCAGCAAAAAGAATTTACTGAGCAAATAGATAAAAATCAAGCAACTATGAAACTATGGGCTAGTTCCTGCCCTGCAAATTTTCAACATAAATATGATTTGGTTGCAGCCGAAAAAGCACGAGTATTAGGACGAAATTGGGAAGCTGAAGAACTTTATGAACAAGCTATTAAAGGTGCAAAAGAATATGAATTTATCCAAGAAGAAGCACTAGCTTATGAATTAGCAGCAGAATTTTACTTAAATCTTAAACGGGAAGAAATTGGCCAGTTATATTTGAGAAATGCCTATCATTGTTACCAACGCTGGGGAGCTAAAGCTAAACTACAACAGTTAGAAGCTGCATATCCCCAATATTTGATGGGAATTACTAACCCAGGGATAGCTAAAAGTTTAAGCACAACTACCTCTACTGTCGGTAGCAATGCAGAAATTCTCGATTTATCAACAGTTATTAAAGCCTCTCAAACTCTAGCCGAAGAAATCATTTTAGAGAATTTGTTGGCGAAGTTAATGAAAATTATGATTGAGAATGCAGGAGCGCAAAAAGGCTTATTGTTGCTATCTTATCAGGATAAATGGGTAATTGAAGCGATCGCCACGATCAATACCGATAATGTTAAAGTTTTACAGTCAATACCAGTAGATACACTAGATGAAGCCAGTCAAACTCCTTTGCTTTCACTGTCTATTATCAACTATGTTGCCCGCACCCAAGAAAATTTAGTGCTTAATGATGCTATTAAAGACGAACAATTTATCAGTGATAAATACATTATTGCTACCCAACCTAAATCAATTTTCTGTATTCCCTTAGTTAATCAAGGCAAATTAAACGGCATTTTATATTTAGAAAATAATCTGACTACAGACGCATTTACACCAGAGCGCATCCGCATATTAAATATTTTATCTAGCCAAGCTGCCATCTCAATTGAAAATTCTCGCATCTACACTACTCTAGAACAAAAAGTAGAAGAACGTACCCAAGAACTATCACAAACTCTCGAAATTCTCAAAGCTACTCAAGCCAAGTTAGAATTTGAAAATGCTCTATTAAAAAGTGCTGAATCAGCCTCAAACTATGATTATCAAGTAGGTGGTAGTTTGCCAATTGATGCACCGACTTATGTAGTGCGATCCGCAGATCGTTACTTCTACAAAGCATTAAAAAATGGCGAGTTTTGTTACATATTAAATACCCGACAAATGGGGAAATCAAGTTTGATGGTGCGGATGATGCACCACTTACAACAACAGGGTTTTTGCTGTGCTGCCATCGATATGACGAGAATCGGCAATGAAAACATTACCCCTGAGCAATGGTATAAGGGATTAGCTGTGGAATTGTGGCAAAGTTTTGACTTGCTAGAGCAGGTGAATTTAAAGGCTTGGTGGCAAGAAAAACTTGATATTTCTCCTGTACAGCGATTGAGTAGATTTTTAGAAGAAGTATTATTAGCTAAAGTTAGATTACCAAACGATACTCTACCACCAAAAATATTTATCTTTTTAGATGAAATTGATAGCGTTTTAGGTTTAGATTTTCCAGTTAATGACTTCTTTGCTTTAATTCGCTCCTGTTATAATCAGCGCAATATTAATTCAGAGTATCAGAGATTGTGTTTTGCTTTATTTGGAGTTGCTACTCCTAGTGATTTAATCACTGATTATCGCAAAACACCTTTTAATATTGGCCAAGCAATTCAACTGCATGGTTTCCAAATCCACGAAGCTCAACCTCTGCTACACGGATTAGCAGACAAAGTGAGCAATCCTCAAGCAGTGCTAAAAGAAGTGTTATTTTGGACTAACGGCCAACCATTTTTAACCCAAAAAATTTGCCAGATGATTCGTAGTTTAGCATCTTCTATCCCCCAAAAAACTGAAAAAGCTTGGATTGAGAATTTGATCCGTACCAATATCATTGAAAATTGGGAAGCTCAGGATGAACCAGAGCATTTTAGAACAATACGCGATCGCATTCTTAAAGGTGATAGACAATCTACCAAAATATTGGAACTATACCAGCAAATTTTAGAGCTTGGACAAGTAACTGTCGTTGATACTCCAGAAGCCAGAGAACTCATTTTATCAGGATTATTGATTAAGCAGCAAGGTTACTTAAAGATTCATAACCGAATTTATGAATTTATTTTTAATAATAGTTGGATTGCACGGGTACTATCTTGAAAAAGGGGTGTAGGGGTGTATGGGAAAGACTTCTTGATGTGTTCCTGACTTTTCACGCTATGTGGAAAAGCTAACGCGAAACCTAACCCCCTAACCCCCTTCCCTGCGTTCGCGCAGCGTGTCGGAGACAGGGAAGGGGGAAAAATTAAAGCCTCTCTCCTTGTAGGTGAGAGGTTTGGAGAGGGGTTTTCCAGATCCCGTGAAAAGTCAGGATATGTTCTGGTGTACGCAGTTTATGACGGCTACTTGTTGCAAATTTATGAATTATGTCTTTTAACTTAGAAGAGGCAATTAAAATTGCTAATGAAGCGGTATTGACAAAATTCTTCAGAAAATTAACTGATGTTGAAATTATTGTCCTTAAAGGAGCTTGGAAACGAGAAGAATATGATCAAATAGCAGCTAAACACCAGTATGCAACCAGTTATATCAGTCAAGATATTGCACCCAAATTGTGGAAGGTTTTAACAGATTCTCTAGGGGAAAAAGTTAAAAAAAGTAATTTTAAAGAAGCTTTAAAACGGGCTTGGGAAAATCAAATTCATGATCAGAAATTTGCATCTGAATCCCACTTATCAACTAAAGCAATAAGGATAAATAAATCCCAACAGCTTTACCCTCAGTTTAATCTATCCCAAGAGCAAAAAAGCTGTGTAGATGCACAATTTTATGTGCCTCGTTATCCTCTGGAATCTCTATGCTATGAACACTTGTTACACCCTGGTTCTCTGATGCGAATCAAAGCACCTAAACTCATGGGTAAAACATTGTTAATAGAGCAATTATTAATCAAAGCAGCAAAACACGGTTATCGTACAGTCAGTTTAAGTTTGGAGATGGCAGACAGAAAAACTCACTGCACCGACTTGAATAAATTTTTGCGTTGGTTCTGTTTTAATGTCAGTCGAGAACTGCACTTACCCAGTCAGATGGATGAATATTGGGATGAAGAGGGGATGGGTGCTAAAGTCAGCTGTACAACCTACTTAGAAGAGTATCTATTAGCTGATGCCCAAACCCCCCTAGTTCTGTGTTTAGATGATGTGGACGTGCTTTTTCCTTATCCTGAAGTTTACGAAGACTTTTTTGGATTATTGCGTTCTTGGCATGAGAAAGCCAGAAGCCGCCCAAGCTGGAAAAAGTTACGATTAGTTATTGCTCATGCCACAGATGTTTATATCCGGTTGAATATTAATCAGTCACCTTTTAATGTAGGCTTACCGATTCAATTACCAGAATTAACTAGAGAAGAAGTTGAGGTATTTGCTAGGCAATATGGATTAGCAGGCGATTCAGATTTAGTAGATTCCTTAATGCAATTAGTAGGGGGTCATCCTTACCTGCTAAAAATGGCATTTTCTTACCTCACAACTTATCCTGATTTGACTCTGGAACAATTGTTAGTAGAAGCGGTAACAGATGCGGGAATTTATAGCCATCATTTACGAGAATATTGGTTAAGTTTGCAACAAGAACCAAAACTGATGGCAGCATTTCAAACAGTGATTAATTCTGATAAACCTGTGAGATTAGAAACTATATCAGCTTATCAATTACAGAGTATGGGACTGGTTAAGCTTGCGGGTAATGAAGTTGAACCGCGCTGTCAGTTGTATTGTAATTATTTTGCTGATGTGATTGCAAATAATAGTAATAAGTAATGAGTGATGAGTGATGAGTAATGAGTAATGAGTAATGAGTAATGAGTGATGAGTGATGAGTAATGAGTAATGAGTAGTGAGTGATGAGTAATGAGTAATGAGTAATAAGTAATAAAGAATATAGCGTTTCCTAGTCTGCTGAGGTACAAATCTCTGCGTAACTTTGCGCTTTACTCCGCGCGACGGCAGTCGCTACAACGGGGGAAACACCCGCAACGCGCTGCCTCCCCTCTGCGTTTCAAAATATTATCTGTATCCGACTTAACTGGGAATCGCTATAAGTAAATTTCTTAGTCATTATTTATTACTCATTACTTTTCTTCATCAGTTGCTGTACCTCATCAACATCAAATCTGCTTTATGACTAAAAAAAATCTGATTCCTTATAGGCATCAGATTTAGGCTATAACTAGTACAGCATTTATAATTTTATTGGTTTAATTTTTAGATAAAATCAAAATACAAATATTATTTTATATATAAAATTTTGCTATGTAACTAAACTTGTTCATCAATTAAATGTGAAAACATTTTGCATTTTCATACTGATATCAGATGGGGGATGAGGGACATTGTAGGATGAGGGAGACGTGGTAATGCTATATGTCAAAGTGTAATAAGCACCTTTAGCAAATTTGGCAGTTCCCAAATTCACATTAAGAGTACTTACTTTAAACTCACCAATCAAGTCATAACTATCTACTAATAATGATTTGTCTTCATGCCATAGCTTGACTATAGCATCATGATTGAACTCATACGATTTCCCTAATAACCAGGTATCTCCTTGCTTCATCTCATTTCTGAGTTGAACACGAGGTTTACTATCAGTGAAGACTTCCAAAAGAGTTTTGTCACTGCCGAAATAGTATTCGGTTTTATCACATCTGAGAGTATGGAGAATAATTTTACGAACCATACATATATAAGTCCTTAGCTTTTTGAAAAAAACTCAGAAAGCTCCTCATTAATATTATTTACTTGCTAGATCAAAATAGCAGAATTAATGTCTTTTTTAATTCTCATTGAACTTTCAAGTCAATAGTTCAGTTAAATTTAGGATTTCACAACTCAGTTAAATTCAGTTAAATTCAGTTAAATTTAGGAATTATGAGTATGCAAGCACAACAAATCATGTGAAAATTGATACTGAAGCAGTTTGTCAGCATCTCCCCAAATATCAATGTTTGATAAGTTCAACCCCACCTATCAATATCAGCTAGGTGGTAGTCTGCCACCTGATGCTCCTACTTATGTCATGCGACAGGCTGACACAGAGCTTTACGAAGGGTTATTAGCTCTTGAGTATTGCTATGTCCTCAATGCTAGACAGATGGGAAAGTCTAGCTTACGAGTCAGAACGATGGATAAGTTACGCACTCAAGGTATTGCCTGCGCTGAAATTGAATTAAGCGGGATTGGTAGCCAGCAAATTACAGCTAGCCAATGGTATGGCGGAATTATTCAGGAATTGGTAAGCGGTTTTCAACTAAAAATACATCGGCGCAGTTGGTTAAGCGCACGGGATGATCTATCTCCTATCCAATGCTTAAATGAATTTATTGAAACTGTATTGCTGACTCAAATTCAGCAAAAAGTTGTCATATTTATTGATGAAATTGATAATGTGCTAGGTTTGAAGTTTTCCACAGATGAATTTTTTGGGTTGATTCGCCACTGCTATGAAAGTCGAGCCGTTAAACCAGCTTATAGACGACTGGGTTTTGCTCTTTTGGGAGTAGCTTCACCTTCAGATTTGATTCAAGATAAACATTATTCTACGCCCTTTAATATTGGTCGAGCTATTGAACTACAAGCATTCCAAATTCAGGATAGCCAACCTTTACTACGGGGGTTAGTAGGAAAGGTGAGTAACCCGGAAGCAGTCTTAAAACAGGTTTTATATTGGACAAATGGACAACCATTTCTGACTCAAAAATTGTGTTGGTTAATTGTTAATTATTGCAATAACAACACAGCAGATCGCTTCCTTGAAGCTGGTGAAGAACCCCTGTGGATAGAGCGAATTGTGCAGAACCAAATTATCAATAATTGGGAGACTCAAGACGAACCAGAGCATTTAAGAACAATCCGCGATCGCCTCCTCCGCAATACTTCTAAAAGTACACAATTATTGCAACTATATCAACAAATTCTACAACATAAAAAAATCCCTTGGTATAATTCACCTGAGTACCTAGAACTATGCTTATCAGGACTTGTTACCCAACATCAAGACAGTTTAACAGTCAAGAACCCCATCTATAGCAAGATTTTCAACTTGGATTGGGTAAATCAAAAGCTAGCACTACAACTTGCCCACTCCGTTAATTCTTCCTGTTATCCAAATGGTGCAATTCCCCTAGAGTCTCCATTTTACATAGAACGAGTTGCCCTAGAAACTCAAGTTTGCGAAGAAATGAGAAAGCCTGGAGCTTTAATCCGCATTAAAGCACCTAGAGAAATGGGTAAAACTTCCTTATTGTTGAGAATCTTAGATTACGCCACCCGTCAAGGCTATCAAACTGTGAGCTTAAATCTAGAACAAATTGACGATGTAATTTTGAATGATTTGAATCGATTTTTGCGCTGGCTATGTGCTAACGTTACTCGCCAACTACAACTGGAATTGAGACTAGACGATTATTGGGATGAAGATATTGGTAGCAAAATTAGTTGTTCTCTCTATTTCCGCAACCATATATTAAAGCAAATTGATAGTCCTTTAATTTTATCTTTAGATGAACTGCAATATTTGTTTGAGCATCCTTTGGTAGCAAAAGATGTTTTACCTCTATTTCGCTCGTGGTATGAAGAAGCCAAGAGAGAACCCATCTGGCAAAAGTTACGACTGATTATAGTTCATTCTACAGAAATTTATGTTCCTCTCCAGTTAAAGCAATCTCCATTTAATGTAGGTTTGCCAATAGAGTTAAGTGTTTTTAGTCTAGAGCAGATAGAGCAGTTAGCTCAACGCTATGGACTTAAATGGACTCACACAGAGGCAGCTAAACAACTAATGGCGATGGTGGAAGGACATCCCGCATTAGTGCATATGGCTATTTATCATCTGAGTCGCGGGGAAATTAGCTTTACTCAATTCCTGGATACAGCAGCAACATTAAGCGGCATTTATTCACATCACTTGCAGCGTCATCAAGCAACATTGCAAGCACAACCAGAATTAGCCAAAGCGTTAGCAAAAGTCATCCATGCTCAAGAACCGATATTTTTAGATCCAATTATGACTTATAAACTTAGCAGCATGGGATTAATCAAACAGTTAAGAGATAAAGTCATACCAAGTTGTGAATTATATCGGCAATATTTTGCGTCATATTAGGGCATGGGGCATGGGGTATGGGGCAATTCAATTTTGGATTTTGGATTTTCAATTTTGGATTGGATTTCAATCTAAAATCCAAAATCTAAAATCTAAAATTTTTCCCCTTGTCTCCCTTGTCTCCCTGCCTTATCCCAACGACAATTTTTAACGCCAACCTACTTATATGAAGTTAGATTCTCTGGAGGATTTTGAATGTTGAATTGGTATAATTTGAGCTTTAGCAGAGGCGGCAGTTTTTGGTGTATGCCATTGCCAAAATGTGTCACGATTTTGAAACATGACAAATGCTGCTACTGCTAGTAAGAAATAACCAAAACTCTTTTGCAACCTCGTCGCCGGGACAAACTGAGATAAATACCCACCTAAAATAGTTCCGATACTAGCCGCCAAGATAAAAGACAGCATTAAACCCCAGTCTAGGGTGACGTGTCCCCAATAACCAATGAAGCCAGCGATCGCATTCATGATAATAATTAGTAATGATGTACCAATGGCTGCTTTCATCGGCACTTTACCAAGTAATACTAAAGCCGGAACAATAGCAAATCCACCACCAACACCCACCAAACCCGTCAAAGTCCCTACAACAATTCCTTCACTCATCAACCACAGCCAACAATATTTACAGACAGGCGGTGGGTAAGGTGTATCATCAGCAGATTTTTTAGTACGTGCGCTGCGCTGAATCATCAAGAGACTAGATACTAGCATTAACAACGCAAACAACAACATTTGTAAAGCATCAGTAATAAATGGTAGGGTGGCTAACTTCGCCCCTAAGAACGCACCTATCATTGTTGCTGCACCAAAAATAGATGCTGTTTTTAACCAAACATTTCCGGCTCGCCAGTGGGGAATTAATCCCAGTATGCTGACTGTACCAATAATCACTAGGGTCATAGCGATCGCATTTTTCGGTGCGACTCCCATGACATACACCAATACAGGTAAAGCCAACACCGAACCACCGCCACCCAATAATCCTAAGCTAATACCAATAACAACGGCCAGTAGATGACCTAATATCCAAGTCATAATTCGTAATTCGTAATTCGTAATTCGTAATTGATGTCTAATGTGAATTAAAATCTTGTGAATCCCTAGATATTTGTAGGGGCGGGTTCACCAAGATCAAGAGTTAATCATTAATGATGTTTGTTAACCCGCCCCTACTATTTATTGGATAGACGGTTTTCCTAATTCACATCAGGCTTAATTGGGAAAGGTAAGTAATTCAGATACTCTTGGTTACTTAACTTCCCCTGCCTCCCTTGCCCCCTGCCCCCTGCTCCCTGCTCTCTGCCCCCTGCCCCCTGCCCCTTTTCCTCTTCAGCGTCGGTTGTAGGGTAGTTTGGCTAGTAACATTCCCATTGCACAGGTATTTGTTACCCCAGCAAAGACTAATCCACTACCAACAAAGCCACTCAAAATTAAAAACCAAGGTGAAACAAATGCGCCTAATACAGTTCCAATCACAACTAATGAGCCTGCAACCATTTGCACTTGTCGCATAATACTAATTGGCGCACGGGGATTAATTTTAGTTGGTAAACCTGCGGCTTTCCAGGTTGGTAATCCACCCTGCAAATGATAAACTTTCTCAATTCCACCTGCAATCAATTTTTTACCAGCTTGGGCGGAACGATTCCCGGAACGACAATATAAAACTATGGGTTTTTCTTCTGCGGCAACTTGTTGAGGTTGCAAAGTGGAAAGAGGAAGTAATTTGGCTTCTGGAATATGTTCTTCGGCGTATTCTGAAGGTTCACGCACATCAATTAATAAGATGGTATTGTAGTCGAGCCACTGTTTGAGTGTGAGTGCATCAATTTCAGAGATTTTTGTAGCTTGAACCATAATTTTTCCTTGTGAATTTTCTAGCAAAATACCCTAGAGTATGCGTGAATTTTGAATTGTTAACAAACGTCCAGAGAATAAATTCCCCAATTTATTCAGATAATATTTTTCTCCCTGCTCCCTGCTCCCTGCCCCCTGCACCTTATAACTCTAAGCCGCTTGTCCACAGCGTTGATTAGCTGGTACTGCTTCCATAATTTTTTTCGGATTGGGTAGGTTTAAATTACCCATCAATTGGATAAATTCTGCGCGATCGCGCCCTGCAAATCGGGGATTAAATTTTTTCTCTTCGCCAATAGTTGAAACCATGTGTCCCCGATAATCGTGTCCTGGGTAAACTAGTGTGGTATCAGGTAGAGTAAATAAATTTTGGGTGATACAGTCATAGAGTGCGCCTGCATTACCACTTTGAAAATCTGTGCGTCCACATCCCCGAATTAGTAGGGAATCTCCGGTGAGTAAATGGGTTTTGTTGACTAAATAAGTCATGTGACTGTCAGTGTGTCCAGGAGTAGCGATCGCTTCTATGACAACTGATCCAATTTCTAAGACTTCACCATGTTGAATTTTTCTGTCAGCACACACCGCATTTGCACCCATCGGTACAATCGTCTGACATCCTGTTAACTCCCGCAGTTTCCCTGAACCCGTAATATGATCGGCGTGGATATGGGTTTCTAAACAGTAACCCAGTTTCAAACCCAATTCCTCAATTAGCTTTTGGTCACGTTCCGCTTGTTCTATAACTGGATCAACTAAAATCGCTGTGTTGCTTGTCTCATCTGCAATTAAATAGGTGTAGGTGCTGGTTTCTGGATCAAATAGTTGCCGAAAAAGCATAATCTTAACTCCCTAGCAATCTTCAATGGCTTTATATTTACTATACTACTATATAGTAATATAATATAAACATGGTAAACTAGAAAGTGTCAAGAAAAAATTTACTGAAATTGATTGCACTATGCTCCAATCCTCTCCTACGACACTTACACCGATTGCAGAGTACTTCAAGGTTTTATCTGAGGTGAGTCGCCTACAAGTTTTATGTGCGCTGAAAACAGGTGCAAAAAATGTCAGTGAAATTATGGAAATTACCCAACTCAAACAAGCTAATGTTTCCAAGCACCTGCAAATTTTGGCACAGACAGGTATTATTAAGCGACAACCCCAGGGTGTGAGCGTGTATTATGAAATTGCTGATCCGATTATTTTTGATTTGTGTGAGTTAGTCTGTCAGAGTTTATCAGTCCGATTAACTCAACAGTCCCAACAACTCAAACAGTTAGAAAATAGTGCATTAGCTTTAAGTGATGGCTTACGTCGCTAATTTTGAAAAGATAAAATCTATAAGATAATTCGTCAAAATCATCACGCGATGAGAAACTTTAAATTGCAAAGTTTCTCATCAACGTTTCTATATAATTCAACGTTTGTAGTGAGAACTTTAGTTCTCAAATAAGGACTAAAGTCCTTACTAATAACTGAATTTTAGTATTTTTATATCACTTAAAACGGTTTGGTTAATAGGAACTATAGCGATTACCAATTAAGTGAGTTATGGATAATATTTTAAAACGCAAAGGTACGCAAAGTAAAGCGCAGCGAAAAGTTCTGGAGGAGGGTTTCCCTCCGTAGGAAACTTTTCAAGAGAGAGGTACGCAGAGATTTTTACTTCAGTATAATAAGAAATTCCATATATAGGAATCCTATTGATTTTTGAAAAAATTTAAGCGGATGGGTTAATTATAATTATAACACGCGAAAATGTCAGTTGATTTACGTCAAATTGCTGAAAGATAGACTGGGTAAGGTGCGCGGGTATTTTTAATTTATTTTTTTCTTTGCAAAAGCTTGTACAGTAAAGCATACAGCCATTTTTGTTGAACAGCGATTTTTGACACCTACCCATCCGCGCATCAAG
Organism: Trichormus sp.; assembly: GCA_050633005.1. Classification (GTDB taxonomy): domain Bacteria; phylum Cyanobacteriota; class Cyanobacteriia; order Cyanobacteriales; family Nostocaceae; genus Trichormus. Next base: position 11,354 of record JBODRP010000096.1, read on the forward strand.
CCAAAAACTAGACTACATCTCATTATCCCCCATACATCTTTTCCAAATCAGTACAGTTGATGTATTGTTGTGATAATTGCATACCGTTTAAAAGTCAATAAGTAATTATTTTCGTTAAATTGGGATCACAATCACACCGTGAGGAATGATACGAAATGCGTGTTCTACTGGTATATCCAATATTTCCCAAAACTTTTTGGTCATACGAAAAGATTCTGGCTTTAGTCGATCGCAAAGTGCTATTACCACCATTGGGTTTAGTCACAGTGGCGGCGATTCTGCCCCAAGAATGGGAATTTAAGCTGGTAGATCGCAACATCCGCCCAGCCACAGAGGAAGAATGGGCTTGGGCTGATCTCGTGATTTTCTCAGCGATGATTGTCCAAAAACAAGATTTATTAGAGCAAATTCAAGAAGCGAAACAGCGCGGTAAATTAGTAGCTGTAGGTGGCCCTTATCCCACCTCTACACCCCATGAAGTGCAGAATGTTGGCGCAGATTTCCTGATTTTGGATGAAGGGGAAATCACCTTACCCATGTTTGTAGAAGCCATTCAACGAGGGGAAACCTCTGGAACATTCCGCACTGCCGAAAAACCAGATGTCACAACTACACCCATACCCCGCTTTGACTTACTAGAATTTGATGCCTATGACATGATGTCGGTGCAGTTTTCCCGTGGTTGTCCCTTCCAGTGTGAGTTCTGCGACATCATTGTATTATATGGACGTAAACCCCGCACCAAAACCCCAGCCCAATTAATAGCTGAGTTAGAGTATCTTTACAATTTGGGTTGGCGGCGAGCCGTGTTTATGGTGGATGACAACTTTATCGGTAACAAACGCAACGTCAAATTGTTACTGAAAGAGTTGAAAGTTTGGATGCAAGAGCATCAGTATCCATTTAAATTTGATACTGAGGCTTCAGTAGATTTAGCACAAGACCCAGAACTGTTAACTTTAATGGTAGAGTCTGGTTTCTCGGCGGTATTTTTGGGAATTGAAACCCCAGACGAAGATAGCTTACAACTTACCAAAAAATTCCAAAATACTCGGAGTTCCTTAACTGATGCCGTGCAAACCATCATTAAAGCGGGTTTGCGTCCAATGGCTGGGTTTATCATTGGATTTGATGGTGAAAAAGCAGGGGCAGGCGATCGCATCGTCAGATTTGCCGAACAAGCTGGGATTCCTTCCACTACCTTCGCCATGTTACAAGCTTTACCTAACACAGCATTGTGGCATCGTTTGAAGAAAGAAGGCAGACTCCGAGAAAATCAAGACGGGAACATCAACCAAACCACACTGATGAACTTTATTCCCACCCGTCCCTTAGAAGATATTGCCAGAGAATATATTGAGGCTTTCTGTAGTTTATATGACCCTGTAAAATACTTAGATCGCACCTATCGGTGTTTTCTAATGTTGGGTGCGCCACCTTACAAAACACCATTTAAAATGCCAGAGTGGTTAGTAGTCAGAGCCTTACTAATTGTCATTTGGCGGCAAGGTATTAAACGAGAAACCCGTTGGAAATTCTGGCATCATCTATTTAGTATTCTCAAGCGTAACCCAGGAGTGTTAGAACATTACATTTCCGTTTGCGCTCACAACGAGCATTTTCTAGAATATCGCCAAATTGTGCGCGACCAAATTGAAAAACAAGTAGCGGAATACCTAGCCCAAGGTGCAGAAAAACCCTATGTACCTGTTGTAGAGACTAAAGCGGAAGCGGTGGTTAGTTAAGATTAGGGCAGGGGGCAGGGAGCAGGGGAGCAGGGGGAGCAGGGGGAGCAGGGGGAGCAGGGGGAGAAAAATACAATGCCCAATGCCCAATTCCCCATGCCCTATGCCCAATGCCCCATTCCCCATGCCCCATTCCCAATTCCCAATTCCCCATATCCATGCAGATTATTCAAAGTCTTCACACTGCTATTCTTGTAACTGATTTAGAACGGGCGGAAAAGTTCTACAGTCAAGTTTTAGGATTATCGAAAATCGACCGTATTCTAAAATATCCTGGTGCATGGTATCAAGTGGGTAACTATCAAATTCACTTGATAGTTGCATCAGATGTACCCACAGAAAAACCGAACGAGAAATGGGGACGCAATCCCCATGTTGCTTTCTCTGTTGTAGACTTAGATGCAGCCAAGCAACAATTACTCAATCAAAATTATCCCATACAAGCTAGTGCCTCCGGTCGGGCTGCTCTCTTTGTTAAAGATCCAGATGGGAATGTGATTGAAATTAGCCAAGGGTGAGGGGTGGGGTGTAGGGGTGTAGGGGTGTAGGGGTGTAGGGGTGTAGGGGTGTAGGGGTGTAGGGGAGACAAGATAGACAAGGTAGAGTAATAAGTAATAAGTAATAAGTAATGAGTAAGAGATGATTTATAAAGTAAAGCTTAAATTGTAGGGTGCGTTAAAGCAACGCGTAACGCACCGTGTGATTATGGTGCGTTACGGCAATTCATACTTTCGCTCATACTCAAATCCTCACACTGCCGTAACACACCCTACTTAATATTTACTTTATAAATAGGCTCTAATGAGTAATGAGTAATGAGTAATAAGTAATAAGTAATAGACAACAACTCATTCCCTATTCCCCCTGCCCCCTGCCCCCTGCCCCCTGCGCCATGCCCATAGCTTACATTTACACTGATCCTTTATTAGAAACTGCTCCTGTGTCAATTGATTGGGGGCGGGAGGTGGATTTTGTGTATGCGGATTTGGGGATGCGATCGCAGATGCAACAATTATTAGTAGACTGTGAAAATAAATCTATAGATTGTTTGCTGGTGCGTCGCTTGGAAGAATTGGGGGATAATGTAGAGGAAGTTAGCGATCGCCTCAATCAACTAACATCTTTAGGTGTGACTGTCATTGCTACAGAACAAGGCTATAATTCCCAAACTGCTCATCTGCGTGCAGATTTACTGAAGTTACTGCATGAAATTCAAATTGAACAACGTAGCCGGCGCATCCGTCAAGGTCATGCCCGTAACCGTCTGGAAGCTGCACCACCTCCAGGTAAAACTCCCTACGGTTATCGTCGAGGTAAGGGTAAATACATTATAGACCGCAGTACATCGCCAGTAGTTAAGGATTTTTTCGACCATTTTTTACTTTACGGTTCTCTGCGGGGTGCTGTGCGTCACCTAGTTAAAAAGTATGGTAAGAAAATTTCTGTAACTACGGGTAGACGGTGGTTGACTAATCCGGTTTATCGGGGTGATACTGCCTATCAACATGGGGAAATTATTTCTGATACCCACATGGGGATTATTTCTAGAGAAGAAGCTGCCCAAGTTGATAGACTTTTACGGCGTAATAGTCGTTTACCCTCTCGTGCTGCTAGTGCGCCTCGTTCTTTGGCGGGGTTGGTTGTCTGTCAGCAGTGTCAGTCACACATGACAATTACCCGTGTAACTCAACCCCGTCAAGATAAAGAATATCTCTATTTACGTCCTATTAGTTGTCTCCAAACTCCCAAGTGTCGGGCTATTGCTTACCAAGAAATTTTACAACGCACCATTGACAAAGTCTGTTGTGATTTAGCCCCAGCCGTTGCCGGGTTAAGTTCGCCGCAATTAGATGCAGTTAAAAATAGTTTAGGAGATGCGATCGCTCATCAGCAAGAAATTCTCCAACAATTACCCACATTGATAGAAACTGGTGTATTAGATACAGAAACCGCAAAATTAAGAGCTTACAAACTTCGTACAGAAATATCTAGACTCCAAGCCAAGTTAGCAACTCTCCCCCCAGTCAACTTATTATCTGTAGCTCAAGCAGTATCAATTCCCCAATTTTGGTTAGACTTATCAGAAGCAGAACGCAGATTTTACTTTCGAGAGTTCATCAAACAAGTAGAGATCATACGTCAAACACCAGATTGGGATTTACAGGTAATTTTTATTTTCTAATCAATTAAACGTTCGTAGTAAGGACTTTAGCCCTTTAATAATTACGAATTACGTAGCTTGCTTCCGCGTTGCGGTATTACGAATTACGTAGGCGCAAGCCTTGCCGTTTGCTTTAGCGTTGCGTAGCAAAGGCTATTACGAATTACGTCTAATGTCAATTCAAATCTTGCGAATCCCTAGATATTTGTAGGGGCGGGTTCACCGAGATCACAAGTTAATCATTAATGATGTTTGTTAACCTGTCCCTACCAAGTTTAATACACCCCACCCATAGGCTATTTATTGGATAGATGGTTTTCCTAATTCACATCAGGCATAAATTACGAATTACGTAAAGCCTGCGGCATAGCTGCGCTTAGAGCGTAGCGGGGCGCAGCCCATTACGAATTACGAATTACGAATTACCCGCAGGTTTAGGACGTTTACCAGAATTTCTCACATTGACGACTCTACCAATTAACTCAAACCAAAAAGGCGCGCCCATTGAAATCGCTACACCACTAACTAACCAACCAACAACCATTGTTAAATAATTATTAATTAACACAGGATTTTTATTATCTACTGTCAAGCCAAGCTGCTGCTCTAAATTTACCTTGTTCCACCCAATTGGTAAAGTAAGTTCTTCTAAAATATTCTTGGTATCTTCTCGCAGAATTTTCACTTCTTCAGGTGAATTAACACTATTTGCCTGCACTACTTGCCCGGCATTATTAACAATTGCGGTACGAATAGCTGCATCTTTAGATAGAATACTCACAATATGAAATGTATCGGCATTGGCTATCACAGCCAGACTAATACCAATTAACAGTGCTACACCTTTAGCATTTCTTCTATAAACACCAGAGGCTCTTTCCATTGAATTATCGAAGGTTTCAGCAATTTCTTGACGGAGTATATCAATACCTTCTTCTGTGGTTTTGGCTTTTAATTGAGCGCGTGCTGCCAAGGTAGCGATATTATCTATTACAGATGGCGGTAGTTGTTTACTAAAATTTTCTAGTTTTTCACACAAAGATTGAAATGTTTGATAAGCTTCACTATCTTTGTCTTGAAATTCCTTGATAAATTCTTGCTGGATTTCACTACCGCCATTAATTAAGTG
>JBODRP010000097.1:0-16355 GCA_050633005.1 Trichormus sp.
GGGACAGATAGTGGGCTAGAATTAATCCGTGAGGCAATTGCTAATGGTTGCAATGCGCCAATGATTCTGGTGACAGGTCAACCAGACACAGAACTTCACCTGCAAGCGATAGAAGTAGGCGCAGCAGACTATCTCGAAAAGAGTCAATTACACCCTGCTTTACTAGAACGTTTTATCCGTTATGCCATTGAGAGCCAACAAACACAACAACAAATTAGGCAACAAGCAGCTTTACTTGATGTAGCCAGAGATGCTATTTTTGTCCAGAACTTAGACGGAGAAATTTTATTTTGGAATCAAGCCGCCGAGTTACTCTACGGATGGAATAAAGCAACCGCCATTGGCAAGAAAACCCAAGAACTTTGGCAAGAAAACAATTTAGAAATTTTACAAACCGCATTTGCATATCTGCAAACAAATCGTACTTGGGAAGGAGAGTTACAACAAAAAACTAAAACTGGTAAAGATATTATTGTCGAAAGCAGGTGGACGCTAGTCAATCAATTTGATCAGCAATCTCAGTCTATTTTAGTTGTTAATACAGAAATTACTCAAAAAAAGCTCCTAGAAGCCCAATTTCTCCGCGCTCAAAGATTAGAAAGTATCGGCACTCTTGCCAGTGGTATTGCACATGATCTGAATAATGTCTTAGCTCCCATCTTGATGACAGCACAACTTTTAGAAACCCAAATTCAAGATCAACGTTCTTTAAGATTATTACCAATATTAATTAGCAATGCTAAACGGGGAGCAAATTTAGTTAAACAGGTACTTTCTTTTACTCGTGGTTTAGAAGGTGAGCGTACCCTATTGCAACTAAAGCATTTAATTCTGGAAATTAAACAAATAATTCAAGAAACCTTTCCTAAATCCATTGAAGTTACCACCAAAATTTCCCCCAATCTTTGGACTGTTTCTGGTGATGCCACCCAAATACATCAAGTGCTAATGAATTTGTGTGTCAATGCCCGTGATGCCATGCCAAATGGTGGTAAGTTGGACATTTTAGCTGATAATTTTTTAATAGATGAAAACTACACCAGCATGAATCTAGATGCGAAAGTTGGCCCCTATGTAGTCTTGACAGTTACAGATACTGGTACTGGTATTAGTCCAGAAAACTTAGATCGGATATTTGAGCCATTTTTTACTACCAAAGAACTTAGTCAAGGTACAGGTCTTGGACTTTCCACTGTGCTTGGTATTATTAAAAGTCATGGTGGTTTTATCAATGTGAATACACAACTAGGGAAAGGTACTCAATTTAAAGTCTATCTACCAGCACAAGAAGCTAAAGAAACTGTAGAAGAAGCAGAAATACAATTATCACCAGGGAATGGAGAATTAATTTTAGTTGTAGATGATGAAGATACAATTAGAGACATTACCAAAACCTCCCTAGAAAGCCATAACTACAAAGCAATTACAGCCAGTGATGGAATTGAGGCTATAGCTTTATATGCAGAATACCAAGAAAAAATCTCTGTTGTCTTGACAGATATGGTCATGCCTTCAATGGATGGACTAACTACAATTCGCACATTGCAGAAAATTAATCCCCAAGTCAAAATTATTGCTGTGAGTGGGCTAGCTACTAGTGATAAAGTGAATGCAGCCCAGAATATAGGTATCCAAGCCTTTTTACCCAAACCTTACACCGCCAAGCAATTATTACAAACAATCAGTACAGTCAAAAGTGAAAAACTCTTGAGCAAATGAGCAGGGGAGCATAAGTAATGAGTAATGAGTAATGAGTAATGAGTAATGAGTAATAAGTAATAAGTAATAAGTGAAGTTCTTACTCATTACCCATTATTTTTTTCCAATCAGTTGCTGTACCTCATAAACCAATACGGTTCAGTTAAGAATAAATGTAGGTTGGGTTGTAGCTTGCTTCCACGGAGTGGTACGAAGTGAAACCCAACAAATCGGCGAAAATGTTGAGTTTAGTTCCTCAACCCAACCTACGCGGTTTAAGGTTTTTGACGCTAACTGAACGGTATTGCCTCATAAACATGGAATCTGCTGTAATTAAAGGTTTGTAGTAAGGACTTTAGTTCTCAAATAAGGACTAAAGTCCTTACTACGAACTCAATCTTACTCTTTTGAGATTATTTAACGTAGTTGGGTTTTTTCAACTCGTTCTGACTATGAAAAAGGGGTATAGAGGTGTAAGGATATAGGGGTGCAAACACTGTTCTCTGTTACTTCTTTTCCTATTCGCCTAACTCCCAATCCTACCTACACGAGTAGTTTCAATAATCAAGTCAGATTCCTATAGACTAGAATGTGTGGAGATGTGTAAATTTTAGTTAATATATTTTGTAATAATATATTTTGATAAAATCAGTGCTGACAACTACACCTGTCGTTATTAAACCCAGAATTGAAGATAGCTTTGCTATCAGCTTTGCACCATTATCTATTGATGAAATTTATAGTAAAGCCAATGACCCAGCTAATGGGGCAGTGGTGGTTATGAGTGGAATGGTTCGGAATCAAACCGAGGGTAAGCCTGTAGTTTCTCTAGAATATCAAGCCTACGAACCAATGGCGTTACAGGTGTTTTATCAAATTGCGGCTGATATTCGTGTTGACTGGCCTGATGTGAATCGGGTAGTAATTCATCATCGCATTGGACGGTTACAAGTTGGAGAAATTAGCGTGTTAGTGGCGGTGGGTTGTCCTCATCGGAGTGAGGCCTTTGCCGCTTGTCGTTATGCTATTGATACCGTTAAACATAATGCCCCTATTTGGAAAAAGGAACATTGGGCAGATGGTTCTAGCACCTGGGTAAGTATTGGAGCTTGTGAAGAGTCAAGCGAAATCAGTCATACCCCACAACATAATTCTTAAGATAGTTAGGTTTTTTCTCACCGACTTACTTAGTGTGTGCATAATCAAAATATAAATCAGGGAACACTACAACTAGATAGTTCAGTTTCCCTGAAAAATATGACAACAAACGATTATGAAACGCTAAACCATTTGAACTGGCAAGAATGTCATCAACAGCTACAGCTTTTCCAGCAGCACCAAAAAATCTTGGCGAGGATTATGGCTAGGGTTCGTGCATCTGTTAACCTAGAATCCCTCTGTTCTACTTCTTGTCAAGATATTTGTCGGCAATTGAAGATTGAGCGGATGGCAATCTATCGGTTCAATGCTGACTGGAGTGGTAGTTTCATGAATCGTCTTGGCTTTGCCGAAGCACCTTGGAATACCTTAACCGCCTTTGGTGAAGACTTAGTATGGCAAGATTCCCATTTGCAAGAAACTCAGGGAGGGCGATATCGCCAAAATGAGCCGTTTGCTGTGGCAGACATTTACAAAGCTGGACACGCTCGTTGTCATATTGAAGTATTAGAACAATTCCAGATTCAGGCATATGCGATCGCTCCGATTTTTGTTGGTGCAAAACTTTGGGGTTTACTGGCTGCCTATCAACACTCTGCACCGCGATACTGGCATCCTCATGAAGTTGAATTTATAGCGCAAGCCGCCACCTATATTGGCATAGCTATGCAGCAAGCAGAAAACTTAGAACAAACTAAACAACGTACAGCAGAACTACAAAATGCCATTGCTAGACAACGAGCTTTAACAGAAGTAGTGGGAAAGATTCGCTCGTCTGTGGAAACCCAAATTATTTTAGACACTGCCTGTCAGGAACTTTGTCAACTACTGAAGCTAGAACGGACGGCGATTTATCGTTTCCATGAAGACTGGAGCGGCGAATTTGTGAGCCAGTTCGGCATGGTAGAGCCAATGTGGGATAGAATCAGTCCATTTGGTAAAAATCTCGTTTGGGAAGATACTCATCTACAAGAAACCAAAGGTGGACGCTATCGTCATAATGAAAGTTTTGCTGTCAATGACATTTATGAGGTTGGTCACTCACGCTGCCACATTGATATTCTAGAGCAATTTAAAATTCGGGCTTATACCATAGCACCGATTTTCATCGGTTCAAAACTGTGGGGACTGATTGCAGCTTATCAACACTCTGGATCTCGTCAATGGGCAAATTACGAAGTTGAGTTTCTGGGACAGGTGGGGGCGCAACTGGGGGTGGCAATTCAGCAAGCCGAGAATTTGTATCAATCCAAACAACAGGAGATCGCTCTCAAAGATGCGATCGCTAGGCAATGCGCGCTCACAGAGGTTGTCGGTAAAATTCGCTCCTCTCTAGATATTGATTTAATTTTGAAAACCACCTGTCAGGAAGTCTGCAAATTACTCCGCGTGGAGCGAGTTGGTGTTTATCGCTTCAATGAAGACTGGAGTGGTGAATTTGTCAGTCATTTTGGTATGGTGGAAGCGCAGTGGGACAGTATTAATCCCTTTGGCAAAAATCTCGTTTGGGAAGATACTCATCTACAAGAAACCAAAGGCGGACGCTACCGCAACAATGAAACTTTTGCTGTTAATGACATCTACCAAGCTGGACACTCACGCTGTCACTTAGATATTTTGAAACAGTTTAAGATTCGCGCCTATGTGTTGACACCTATTTTTGTTGGTCGAAAGCTGTGGGGATTGCTGGCGGCTTATCAACATTCTGCACCTCGTCAATGGGATAGTGTAGAAGTGGAATTTTTGGGACAGGTTGCCAGCCAATTAGGAGTAGCATTGCAAAGTTCCGAAATGATGGCGCAAATTCAAACTCGTGCGGATGAACTGCATCAAGCAGCAGAACAACGGCGCATTTTATTTGATTTAGTCGTTAAAATCCGCGAGTCTTTGGATTTAGAGACAATTTTTCAGACTACAGTACAGGAAGTTAGGCGATCGCTACAAGCTGATCGAGTTGGTATATTCCAATTTGATTCTGATGCCGGTTTGTGCAGTGGTGAGTTTATCGCAGAAGATGTCATACCCAATTTCGATTCTGCTCTCGCTGTGAAGGTGCAAGATTATTGTTTTGGTGAAAATTTCGCACCACAATATCGCCAAGGGCAAGTGCAAGTCATCTCTGATATCAACAGCATTGGCTCGAAAGTGCCTCATCTGGAAGTGATTGAACGATTTCATATTACAGCCCAGATTGTTGTCCCGTTGATGGAAGGTGATAAAATGTGGGGCTTATTGTGTATTCATCAATGCACCCATCCGCGTCATTGGGAAGAAGATGAATTGGAATTTGTTACCCAAATAGCGGCTCAACTCGGCGTAGCACTGCATCAAGCCAACTTATTCCAGCAATCTAGTTTGCTGGGTCAAACTCGTGCAGAAGCAAATCAACTAGCACAGGCTTTGACAGAACTACGCACTGCCCAAATGCAAATCATCCAAGCTGAAAAAATGGCTAGTTTGGGACAACTGGTAGCGGGTGTTGCCCACGAAATTAATAACCCGATTAATTTTATTCACGGTAACTTGGAACACGCTCACCAATACACACAAGATTTGTTGCGTTGCGTAGAACTTTATAGCCACTATCATCCTGATACTGTACCTGAGATACAAGAGTTTCTCAAACAAGCCGAAATCGAGTTTCTCTTTGACGACTTACCCAAATTATTCCAGTCTATGAAAGTTGGTACGGAGCGTGTTTGTGAAATTGTTACATCATTGCGGAACTTTTCGCGCCTAGATGAAGCAGACTTTAAAGTCGCCAACATTCACGAAGGTATTGATAGTACATTGATGATTTTGGAACATCGTTTGAAGTCTTCATCTGATCATCCCGCTATTCATTTAAAGAAAAATTATGACCAGTTACCTCCAATAGAATGCTATCCTGGTCAACTGAATCAAGTATTTATGAATCTGCTATCTAATGCTATTGATGCTTTAGAAGAGCGTAATGCACAATATACTCCAGAAGCGATCGCTGCTAACCCAAACAAAATCTGCATTTCTACCTCTATGCTCAATCATGATTGGATTAGCATTCGGATTACTGATAATGGCATCGGCATGGATGAAAAGTTACTTTCCCGCCTATTTGATCCATTTTTTACCACCAAAGTTGTCGGTAAAGGTACAGGGTTAGGACTTTCTATTAGCTATCGAATCGTTACTGATAAACATAACGGCAAGATATATTGCCAATCTGAACCAGGTAAAGGTACGGAGTTTGTTGTTGAGTTACCGATTCGTCAGACCATAGCTAAACAACCTATATTGAACGTGTAGATGTAATACAATTTGCAGAAAATCCTGATCCATATATAGGAATCATATTTGATTTCTAAAATATAGGTAGTCCAGTAGGGTGCGCTACCGACAGCGTAACGCACCTTCCCAAAGCCTTTGGTGCGTTACAACTTGTGCCTAATACTGTTTCTTGATGAAGATGCACTTTACTTTCCTAATATATAGTTATTTGGTTATAGTACATAAAGCGATCGCCAACAAGTTGGGATACATTCAAACCGACTTCTCGATGACGGCTGATGGTCGCACACACATATCATGATAGGAACACCAATGTGGGAAAGTGCTATTACAGCATATTTGCATTATCTCGGCTTCATGCTGGCCTTTGGGGCGTTAGTGGTAGAAAGTCAAAATCTAAAAAAAGATATCTCTCTAGCTCAAGCGTGGACAGTGGTGATAGCAGATGCCATTTATGGTTTATCGGCTATCATGATTCTGGTGACAGGGATATTGAGAGTTATTTACTTTGGCAAAGGTTCAGATTACTACCTGAATAGTCCGGTGTTTTACACTAAGGTGGGCATATTCATCCTAGTAGGTTTGTTGTCTTTATATCCTACCTTTTCGTTTTTATCTTGGATCAAAAACCTACGTGAGAATAAACCTCCTCATCTAGAATTACCCCAATTACAGCGACTCTCTTGGCTCATCAGGGGTGAGTTAATTGGGTTTGCGTTTATCCCTTTATTTGCAGCAATGTTAGCACGGGGAATTTAACTTGTATAATTAGGGGGCATCTTGTCTATGTCACAAAATAAATCAAGTTATCCTGCGTGCAAATGGTGCGTCGCTCCAAGAACAAAATCAATTCCCCAGACTCTAACTGCGACTGGCCACTAGAGACAGAAATAGTGGGATTGCAATTCGAGTTAGCCACAAAAGTAGATGTGTCTTTGTACCCTCAGTACACCATTGGACTGCACGCTTGGTTTCTTGACCAAGTACGTTCAACTAACCCGGAACTGTCTGCTTATCTCCATGATGGCGAGTCAGAAAAACCCTTCACTATCTCTGCGTTGGATGGAGAGTTAGTCAGTAGTGGTAAGCAGTTAAAAATTTTTGCTAATCAAACCTATCGTTGGTATGTGACAGGGTTATCAACTAGAGTAGTCCAATGGTTGGCGCAGTGGGTGAAAAATCTCCCTTCTGAGGTGAGTTTGCGGAATGCGCCTTTACAAATTCTAGGGTGTAATGTGGTTCATCCACCGACAACTTATAATCAATTACTGAATGCAGCACATGGAGAAAATCTCAGCTTAAGATTTATCAGTCCTACTAGTTTTCGGCGTAAAGGTCATCATTTACCCTTACCTGTTCCCATGAATGTCTTCCATAGTTATCTACGCCGATGGAATGATTTTTCTGGTATTCCAGTTGACCAAGATACATTTCTCGCTTGGATAGATGAGTATGTGTTGATTAGCCGTCACCAAATTGCCTCAATGAAAATACTGGCAGGTAAGAAAGGGGCGGTAACAGGTTTTACAGGATCAGTGGAGTTTAGTTTAGTCAAACAAGCAGCAGAAAATCCTCAATTCTATCAGTTGTTTTATGCTTTAGCTCAGTTAGCACCTTATTGTGGTACTGGTCATAAAACCACATTTGGTTTAGGTCAAACCCGCTTGGGTTGGTCATCGCAAGTTTTTACAGATGTGCCAGAGGTAGAAAGTTTGTTGGCGAGTAGAATTGAGGAGTTAACGGAGATATTTACAGCCCAGCGAAAAAGGACAGGGGGCGATCGCGCTTCTGAGGTAGCATCAAAGTGGGCTACTATCTTAGCACGCCGGGAAATGGGCGAGTCTTTGCAAGTGGTGGCGAATGATTTACAAATGCCTTATGAAACTGTGAAGACTTATGCTAAGTTGGCGCGTCGTGCTTTGAAGGTTGAGTGATGTGTTTCACGCAGAGGCGCAAAGACGCAAAGAAAGACGCTAAAATGGTGACTTTTGTAAGAGACTCCATGAGCTATGCTCACAAGGAACAATAAAAATCAATCTTCCCATGCCCAATGCCCAATGCCCAATGCCCATTTTTAAGGCAGGTGTAGTCAACTGATTGCAGATTGCCAATTGTAGATTGCAGATTGACTACATCCACAAGAGATGTAGCTTGAGAGTTTGAGATTGTAGATTTTAGATTTATTCCGCCCACAAGGAGCGGGGCTTGTACCAAAAACAATCTCCAATCTGCTATCTCCAATCTCCAATCTTCTCGGTCAACACCCAACTATTTTACTGATAACTGTTAAAGTGTGTTGGGGTCAATTCCTTTTTGTCGTAATTTTGTTAAAAGTTCTTGGAGTTGTTGCTGTTGTTGAAAGTTTGCTTCTTCTGGTGTGAGATATCTTTGACCCTGTTCATCGTACCAAAACAGCCATTCCCGTATCATACCTTGATAAGTTCCCCGTTCTCTTCCAATACCTAAGCCAATTTCAGGCATCCAGATTTTATCACCAGACAGTAAAATATACTTACCTTCCACTAAGCGATAAACTTCTAAAGGTTGACGCTTACGCCGTAGCCTTGTTGGTGCGTAAATGACATAATACAAAATGCCTAATTCGGCATAATCGATTTTTTTCTGTTCATATTCGCCGTTGTAAGTTTGAGAAACAACTTCTAAAGCTAAAATTGGCGCAATACCATCTTCTTCCCACAAAACATAACTAGAACGTCCATTTTCACCCACGAAACGTTCTACACCCAGACTCAAAAATCCATCTGGAACGATCGCACCTTGATTTGGCGTATGATATATACCCATATTGATCCCGAAAAACCAATCATCACGGCTTTGCCAGATTGCCGCTAGGATAGCTAACAACAGGTTGGGAATTAATATTTGCAGTTCGTTATCCACTGGTGTATCGTCTGAATCTGGTAATTCTGCCGATGAAGGTAAGCAGTCTAATGGATTGTAGTTTAACATCATCGTGAGGATAGAATAATATAGAGGCGATCGCAAAGTTCACGCCAAATGTAAACTTAGCAGCTACATTCCCCTATTTTATATAATTGGCAATTAATCGAACTCAGTTAGGGTTATCTCTTCATTGGAGAAATGAGCTACTATTTTTAACTTTCCACCCAAAGCTTTAATACAACGAGAGAGTGTAGATACTTGAATATCTTCTTGACTTTCTAATTCAGAAATCGCAGACTCAAAAACACTGAAGTCGTTTTCTAACTCATTGTTTGTCAGTGCTAAAGATTCCTTCAGTTCCATCAGGTTAATATACAGCAGCATCATCTTAGCACGGGCTGCACTCTCTGCCCTGCGATCGGGTGTCATTCGCTTTCGCAATTCGCTATAAGGCTTTGATTTGATGTAAATACTTTCAATCAGCCTTTTGTTTGAGTCCCCTTGCGGGGAAGTGGTGAAGACTGACACAACTGTTCAGACACCATACTAGAGGCGTGTTTCAATCCCCTTGCGGGGAAAACTTAAACTCTCTAGTAATAAGGTGGATAGTAGCTTGCTTTGATAAAAAAGTCAAGCTACCTTTTCGATTAATTAAACTTCAATATAATTAGCCATTAATCGAATTGAGCAAGAGTAATCTCTTCATCGGGAAAATGAGCCACTATTTTTAAATTTCCACCTAGAGCCTTGATATAGCGTGATAGAGTAGAAACTTGAATATCCTCTTGATTTTCTAACTCAGAGATAGTTGACGTAATGTCGTTAAGGTCTGGTTCTAAGTTATTCTGTGTTAAACCCGATGAATTTTGTAGTTCTACGAGTGTTAGATGAAGTAGAGCAAGTTTAGCACGGGTTTCGCTCTCTGCCCTTTGCTCTGGTGTCATTTTTTTTCTTAATTCGCTAAAAGGCTTCGTTTTCATATTAGTCCTTCATCTGTCAGCTCTCTGATATATTGATCATAGAGCTTATCTGCCTTGGGTACATTCTTTTCATACCAACGGTCATCACCTGTTTTGTTGCCTAATAAAAGGAGTATTGCAACTCTGCGGGGATCAAAAGCATACAAAATTCTATAAGGTTCTCCTTTATGTTGAACCCTCAGTTCTCGCATATTTCGGTGACGAGAACCCTTGACATCTGTACTGCGAGGAAAAGGAAGATTGGGGCCTTGTTCCTCAAGTAGCTTAACTGCGACATCAATGGAAACCTGGGTTGCTGCATCTAGCATTACCCATGCCTGCTCGAACTCGTTTGTATACTCTACTTCGTATTTCATACTTTCACATGAACTTTTGACTAAAAACGTCGTGCTGTTTGATGCTTGAAAAGTTGAGTCAGTCGCCAGGCTGTTTGTTGTTTGAAAAGTTGAGTCAGTCGGTATAACCAGTGATGTGGGAGGTATTGAGTCTGCTACATGAGAATGCTTAAGCTTGTACATAACGCTTTTTTGCTTGATGATTAGGATTGGTGTACCCAAAATGAGGAATCTTGAGTGTAGGATCTATGTTACAACCTTTACCTTAAAGATAGCCACAACAAAATACATCTTTTTGTCTATCAATCAACTAATTTAATTTTCTTTATACTCCCATCTTCTTTAAGCTCTAGAATTTCGACCTTCACTTTTTGTCCTTCTGTCAAATCTTGTGCGTTCTTGTGTTCTTTTTTGCTTAATCTTTGCTTAGTCAGTACAATTTCATAGGTCACATCGATATTTTTTTTAACGGCAATTATCGCTTCAATTACTTGACCAACTGTAAACTTATGACTACTACTAGCTCTCGCTATTTCCGCCTGACGCGCTGACTCTGGAGGTGGTGCGGTGGGGGTAGGAATTTCACCAATGGGAACGCCAGCATCTTTGTAATAACGCATGAGGCGAGATACCCAACCTAAAATTTGCAGGATGGTGTGAGCATCGCTAATATTTTTGAGATAATTACTACAGGCTTTATCGATACTAATATAATAGTCTGGAGTGCTTTTACTGTGTGCTATTTGTTTACCGTATTTTACTAAGGTTTTGAGATAGTTAAAAAACCTGGAAGTTGCATCTGCTTGATGGACATAACCACGCAGATAAGCAACGGCTTTTCCTACCTCATTGACATCAGTATTATCTTTTACTAATGTAAGAGCGATCGCATGGGCAATTTCCCATTGTCTTTCTGTAATAATTTCAGAGTTAGCTTTTGTTGTTATCATAAATCAATAATTTTTAAAGTATTGTTTACCATTGGTAGTTAGTGTAGCGTTTTATGTAAATAAACTCGGTTCGACATGGAAAAAATTTCCGAGTTTTTGCGCTTGTTCTGATGTTATCTCTTGTTGTCCGTTTAAAATTTGTTCTATTAAATTTTTTGATCCTAGCACTACATTTAAGTCGTCTGTTGTTTTGGCAGACTGTTCTAAAAGAAACAAAAGCATAGATTGAGAACTAGTCTGCTCATTAAGTTGATAATATTCTTGTTCAAACTTTTCAATTAAGGTAATCAATAATTGATATAGCTCATCTTCTTCAGGACTGCATTCCTTGTGCATCAGCTTTTCGACAATTGCTAATGCTTCTTCATTCTCGGCTTCCGTTCTGATAATTTTAGGAAGATAATCTGTTAATAATTTTATATATTTTTCTGGATTATGGGCAATTTCCCACTGTGCATCTGATATAGTCATGATTAATACATCCCTGATGGTGGTTCGCGGTCGGTGGGGTAGCGTAGCACGTTTGTTAATTCTTCTAGTTGTTGTTTTTGAACTAAACGCGAGTGTGCAGCTTGTATATGTTTCTGTTTAAATTGTGCTAATTTTTCTCCCGTGAGTTCATCGGCTTCACTAATTTCATAGGATGAATAACGCTGTTTTAAACTTTGCGGCTGTTTGATTTTATCGATAGTTACTGTCATTGTTCCCATGCCAATAGGCTTACCACCACCGACTTTTAAAGCTAAGGGATATTTAGAATCTTGTCCTAATACAATTAATAAAGTTCCTAATTCTTCTGGGAGTAAATTCTTGAAATGTAATTGCGTTTTAAAAGTATATTCTCTTCCTGCTTGTTGGACAGGAATACCAGAATTTTGTCCTTTATCTATGGCTTTGATGGTATGGTAATAAAACTTACGTCCTGCGGCTTTACCTTTAATAAAGTATGCCCTACTTTGGTCTGGTCGGGGACGATATAAGGATGGCATAAATCCAGTAGTAAAGCCGATGCTTTCACACTTGGCATCATTAAAATCTAGCAGACCTTGCCAATCTAATGCACCAAATACCCGACTAGCCGGACACAGTTGTTCTTTGTTGCGACAAGGTAAGCGTTCTGTAGGAATTTTATCTCTATATCTGGAAGTAATGACAGCTAATGTACTATTGGTAATCGCTTCATATACAGACCGAATGCAGCCTTTGAGAGAACTACCTTGAATTGATAGCTTTTGGTCAACACCCTGCACCATTGTTTTAATTAGAGGGATGCGGTTGTTTCCGATGTCGCTACCCATTGCAACTATCCCTGTTGATATGTGCAGAGATGTTTGCACTTTCAGGGTAAGGTAGAGTGTACCATGTAGGCGATCGCTCCAATATTTATCATGTCCCACCGGACGCTGTAAGTTAGGACGTTCCTTGGGAAAGGAAACGAAATCATAAGGCTTTGGTGCTAGTTCTGGGTTAGATGAATCTCTGGGAGTCGGTCTTCTGGGTGGTGGGGGAGGAGTTCTTGTCATCTTAATGTACCTCTAGAGTTAAAGCTACAAATTGTACGGCGGATGTTTCAGCGTCAATAAAGTAACGTTGCGCTAATTTTGGTTGTTTTTTGTTATCTTTACCTAGTCGAATATCTAAAGTTTCGGAATAATCGAACCCTTTAGGAAAACGAGTTTCATCAGGGCGATAGCCATAAGCAGGATAGGCGTAAGATGGGAATTTTTCTGGATTATTCGGTTCTATTCGCCAAGGTTCTTTCTGTTTATCTTTGTCTTTTATTTTTTTGATTGGCATAAAACTATGATGATTTTCATCTATAGTTAACAAAAGCATTTCATAACTGTCTTTGTCTTTTTTCTTCCATCGTAGTTCACACAGATAATTAAACATTTGCCCCTCAATTATCTGTTGCAGTTCTGCTTCTGTTGGCTGCTTTTCTGTAATTCCACTAACTTTATGAGTCCAACGCAAAAAGTAGTAACTAGATTCAGTAGCCAATTTTTTCATTAAATCTAGTAATTCATCTACTGATTTAGCCGTTTTAACACCAACAAAAGGTTTCATTTAGCACCCGCTAGTAACTGACTCCAAGACCTAACACATCTTTCAAATAAATCATTAACTGTTCCTTCTCGCCAAACAAGTTGGACACCAAAACCTAAATCCATTGATTGGGCGGCAACTGGTGTATCTTGATGGTCTGGTTTAGCAAAACCATATAATTTTGCGTCATCAACTTGTAAAAATTCACCTACACCTAAAAGAAAAGTCTTACTCCATTTCCTCTCACTACCCAGAGCATGAATTTGCTGTTTATCTTCCGATAGAATACAACCAGGATACTGCACAACGGCTTGATTTAATTTCACTTCCACAGTACCCAAACCGCGAGATTTGGCAAAGCCTAAACCAAACCAACCATCATTTAAATCTCGCAAGACTAAACCAATTAAACCTAGTTGCGCTAAGGTAAAATTCTTGAGGTGAATTTTAGTTTTAAATTCTCCAGCAGTACAAACTTGATAATTAAACGGCCCCACTGCAACAGAACCAAAGACTCTATCAATTGCTACACCATTACGTTCCTCAATTCTCGGAGGCTGTGAACTATCTGGGTGAGCATCTTCAATTCTGACACGACTAGCGATCGCAGTATTACCAAACATTTGATCGGTAAAACAAGAAAGTTTGTAAATTTCTGAAGCTGATTTTTTCGCTAAATAATCGTATTGGTCATTTAATGGATTATTAGCCCAAGGTAAATTCTTAGAGTTGGGTTTTTCATCACCAACAGTCCTCACTATGCGTTCTGCATGAGCGCGAATTGCTCCTTTTAAACTGCTTCCTGGTAAATAAATTGAACGTCCCCCAGCGTGATATGTTTCGACAAATTCCATATCAGGTTTTGTGGGGTCTGCTCCTTCTTTTCCTGACTTAATTAAAATCGGCCCATCAGGTATGATGGTTAAATCGATTGTGCAGTGATTAACGAATCTTTTGTGCATGACTGGATTTATTTGATAATCAAAATTAAGCTGCTACTAAATTATTTAGCTGTACTTCACACTGTTGGAATATGAAATTTACAGCAGCAAATAATTTATCTAGTTCTTGAATGGTGTAATAAGTGCTATTTCTAGTAAAATTTTCTCCTTCTAATTTACCAAACTGCCACCAATCGCCATTAGAAACAATGCCGTAAATTACTACTTGATATTCTCCGTTTAATCTTTGAGCCGCAATCATTTCTGCTAGACATTGCGCCCAACCTGTCTCAAAGTTGTCTTGTTTAGCTTCAACTAAGATAAAATATGGTTTGTCAAAGACAACTTTACCTAATGGAGAACGTTTAGCTAAAATATATTCAGGAAAGCCAGATAATTTCTCATCATAATTTAATGATTGATGACTCCAGAGAATAAAGTTATGACGGTAGGTTTTCCAGACTTCTTTGATAACTGGATAAATTAGATTTTCGCAAATAGCAAACTCTGAGTTATCAACAACAGCATCCCGCATCATCAGTTCTAAATCTTCGCGGAAATAGTCAGAAATCGTAAAAGCAAGTTCACTAATAAAATTTGCTTCGGTGTAAGTGACTTGAAATGCTTTGAGAACTTCACCAATGGTTTTGAAATTACTAAAAGCCATATTTACCTCTTCAAGAATTTTGGGTTACTTCGGTAGTGAGAGTATTAGCTTTATTTTCTCTTAAATGATTGATTAGTGATTGCGTCCACTCTTGCTTTTTTGACTCGTTTACATCTTGATAGCTTGGTAGTTTATCACCTAGATTACTATTTACTAATTCTTGTAAGTAAGTTAATAATTTTTCTGGGTCATGTTCAACATCAAGCCAATACATTTTCTCAATATCTAGTTTAACGACACCCAAGCCACGCGATCGCCCTCCACCCAGTGGTATTTGTTCCGTCTCAAACTGGTGTAACCCAATCATCAACAGTCCCAGTTCATATTCCTCGGCGTTTTCTACCACCGCTTTAAATTGAAACTGCGTCCCTGCTGGTACAACTTGGAAGTCGTATAGTTTACCGTCTGCGGCGGTTTCGGTGTCTCTATCGATGGCTACACCGTCTCTTTCTTGATATTGTCCAAACCATGTGTCCGGGACTACGGTTAAATCCCGTACTTGAAATTTACTAGCTATCCAAGGTGAACCAAAGAGAAGAGAGGTTATATCTGTTTGCTTGATAAGTTCCTTAGTTAAAGTCTCATCATCTTCGCAACTATCTTTTAACTGCTTTATTTCCTGAGAAGTAATTGACCATTCTTCCTCAATGGCGGGGTTGGCTACTAATTTGCGATTATTACCTACAATACCTCGGAGGAAACTTTCTAGGCGCGATCGCATTGCACCCTTAAAGCTAGATCCTGGTATTAATGGATTACCCAAACTGTCTTTAATTACAGGTAAATCCGAGCCTATGGGTTCACTAGAACGACCTGCGCTAATTCTTAAGGCTGTGATTGTGGTAAGTACGCCTGTAATTTCTAGGCGATTTTTGAAGGTGTCAAACATCAGATAATTACGGGTTGTTGTTGACATAATCATGTTCTCCAAAATGACGCATACGTAATAGCTTTGTTTTATTGTGTTGAGAATCTTTGATTTCCTCTACAACACAACTGACTCGCCAACCCTCATTCTTATTGAGGTAGAAATGGTCAATTTCATTCTTCCTTAAGCCTCCTTCACATTTTTGACTACCTTCATATCTTTTATATTTAAATCGTGGATTTATCCGACTTGTATCTCCATTGAATTTCAACATTGTTGCTGAAATTTCTGCTAATGCAGTATGTAACTCATATTTATTTTTTTCATCAACTGTATGCCTTTGATAGTCTTTCTCAAAAGATTTTTCATAGACTATTCTAGGAAATGAAAGTAAGTCTTTTGTAAATAATTCATATTTACAGTTATTCCAAGTTAATTTTCCCCAGTTACTTAGAGTAGCTTCATCATCACATACAAACAGTAATGATTCTGGTACATCTGTTAATTTATTTATATTAATGGCAACGCTGTTTTCTGCTGC
>JBODRP010000098.1:0-16309 GCA_050633005.1 Trichormus sp.
CGAGATCAAAAGTTAATCATGAATGATGTTTGTTAACCCGCCCCTACCAAGTTTGGGGACTTCCAGATAAAAAAATATCCAAGTTGTAGGGTGCGTCAGTGCGATATAACCTAACTATAATCAGATATTCTTCATACTGACGCACCATACCCAAGCATCAATTTTGGATAATTTATTTTTTGGTGTTCCCTAAATAGGTATTTATTATTGGGTATCTTGATTCATTTAAAACTCTCCTAGACACATATTTTCTAAATATTGAGAAAGTAGTTTAGCCATTCAGAGATGATTTATAAAGTAAAGCTTAAATTGTAGGGTGCGTTAAAGCAACGCGTAACGCACCGTGTGATTATGGTGCGTTACGGCAATTCATACTTTCGCTCATACTCAAATCCTCACACTGCCGTAACACACCCTACTTAATATTTACTTTATAAATAGGCTCTTAGAGCTGATTCGTAAAGAAAATCTTAAGGAGACTCAACTCATTACTATGTCTAAGTTTCAGCGAATAAGTGCTGTATTAACTCAAATTCCTGAAACCCTTACAAGGTAAGTATTTTACTTTAGTTTACAAATTAGCTCTGAATGAGGTCTTTAGTTGACTGTAAAAAATATAAGTAAGTCGGTGCAATAAAACCAAACTATGTGAAGAAAAGTAAATAAGGCTCAAACTCTTTCTCCCCCTGCTCCTCCGCAATTGCTCCACTTGGGCAAAGCCCAAGACCGCATTGCTCCCTGCCCCCTGCCCCCCTGCTCCCTACGTGTAGTCATATTTTGGAGAATTGGTATTAGGCGTAAGCCGTAACGCACCGAAAGCTTTGGGATGTACTTTACTCTCCCTGCTAACACAAAGGCAATTATACAAAAAAAGTGCGATCGCCTGTTTTCATAACTGCGATCGCACAAACCGAATGTTTTAACTTTTAACTTTGACTCCTTCCTTACTTCTCCACCGCTTGTTGCAGGGCAAATCGATATTCCTTGGCGTACTGCACATATGTACTACCAGCGTTAGCTACCCCATTAGCCACAATTCCAATCAGATTTAACCGACTCAACATAGCGGTAGCTTCAGCAATTTGGGTGCGAGTCACCTTACCCATACTCGCTACCAACACCACACTTCGACAAGAAGAAGCAGTCAACATTGCATCTACCAAACCCAACACAGGCGGCGCATCGATAATTACCAAATCATAGTTCTCCTCAAAGGCGTTCATCAATTCCGTCATCCGAGGTGAACTCAAAAGATTTGCAGGGTCAGCAGGTCTGGGGCCAGCCGTCAAAATATCAATGTAGGTTGAACCTATAGAATGAGTGCCAATTTGATGCGGCAAAGTAATCTCACTAGCCAATATAGTAGATAGCCCTTGTTCATTAGGCAGATTTAGCTGCTCATGCAAACTAGGATGACGCAAATTCGCATCAATTAACAAAACCCGTTTGTGTAACCGCGCCGCACTCATTGCTAAACCCAAAGCAAAACCTGATTTACCCTCATCCATCACCGGGGACGAAATCATCAAAGATTTTAAGCTAGTGACAGAATTTAAAAGTTCAATATTTTTGTAAATCAGATCCAATGATTCCCAACGGGGAGGAGATTGTAAAACCTCCACTGTCCAAGGTGCAGGTATTTCTGGCTTACCAAAGGGTAACTTAATTACAGAGTCTCTGGTTTTAGCTGGGGGTAATTTAGGGGTAGTTCCCAACAAAGGCAAAGCCACTTGTTTTTCTAACTCAGCTGTGGTGCGGACAGAATCATCAGATGCTTCTCGAATAAAGGCAGCAATACCTCCTAACATCAAACCAACTACTGCACCTAACATGAGATTTTGCTGGAGATTTGGCCCCAACTTCATCCCTACTTGGGGTTCTTCTACCACTTCCCAGTTAAACCCACCCTTGGCTAGTTCTTGGCGTAATTGTTGTTCTGCTCGCAACAACTGCTCTAACCTTTCCCGACTGAATTGTAACTGTGGTTTAATGCGATTGTAATAAGCTAATAGAGGCGGAAAACGTTTAATTTCTAAACGTAGCTGAGTTTCCTTCTGTGCCAAAGTTTGGTCACGGGCAGTTAAAGAAACTATAGTTGTTTGAGTATCTACTAATTGACTAGCAAGGTTGAGATCAATTTCACCAAACTGTCCTTGTTCTAGAAGTGGTTCTCCAGAATTAAAAGCACTAGCAGACTTAACGCCTAAAGTTCTGCCTACCTCCTGTTGCAATAATTCTTTTTGGCTTTGTAATTGTTCTTTTAGTTTTTGGACGCTAGGAGTTTCATCTGTGAAACGTAAGCGTTCTTGCGCTAACAACAGTTCAGTTTTTTGAATTTCGTTGAGTAAACCTTGGTAACGAGTAGACTGACTCAGACGAGAAGCAACCAAAGCATTTTTAGGAGAACGATTTAGTTGTTCTTCTAGGGATCTTTGCTTGGCTACAGCTTCTTGATATTGAGAGCGAGTAGTGCGACGTTCTTGCTCAACATTATTTAAAGCTTCTTCTAGAGCCTTGGCTTGAGCTTCTGGGTCAATTAAGTTCTGATTTCTGCGAAATCTTTGCAAGTTAGATTCCGCAGCATTAACTTCTTCACTTGCTTTAGTTAGCTGTTCTCTAATAACTTGCAAACCTTTTTTCAGGCGGATATCCTGCTGATCTTTGTTATATTCAACATAGACTTGCCGAATAGCAGCTAATACTTTTTGAGTCTTTTCTGGGTCTGTATCAGTGTAGTCTACTTGGAAAATTTTTGTAGCAACATTATCATCTTTAGCTCTGATTTGTTCTAAAGCTAAAGCATTTTTAATTTCAGTTACAGTAATATCTGGATATTCAGGTTTGAGTTTATTTACTGCCTTTTGAATTAACCCAGAACTTTGCATCAGGTTAAGTTGAGTAGCAGTGTCTATCTGCACATCAGGTTCAATAAACTGATTTCCTGGTTTAGTTTCATCTTTCGTACCTTGATAATTCGGTTCTACCAATAGCTGCATTGAGCTTCTGTAGGTAGGTTTGGTTTTAGCAGTCATCAGAGCTGCTAAGGAAATACTGGCAATAAATGCTGCTAAGAACCAAGGAAATCTGCGGATAAATACAGCCAGAATCTGTCCATAACTTGGTTCTGAGTCCTGATGGGAATTGACGATATTGGTGCTGAGACTAGTTTGAACCACGTTGCTATCCTTATTTGCGAAGAGGAATAGGGAATGGGAAAGAGTATTGAGCGTTAATTGTTGACTGTTAAAGCTTGGGAAATAATTTGTTCAACTTTGTTAAAAAAGACTGGCTCTGAGAAATTATTCACGGCATGATTACGGATATTTTCATAGTTCCAAGAGATGCTTCCAGATTCAAGTAATGCTGTTTGTAATGATTCAGGAGTTTGTCTTTTAAAAAAGACTCCAGTTTCTCCATGTATTTGTGTATCTAATACACCGCCTGCACCATAAGCAATGACTGGTGTACCACTAGCATTAGACTCTACCGGCACTAAACCATAATCTTCTAAAGCAGCAACTATGACAGATTTGGCTCTAGAAAATAAGTCTTTACGTTGGCTATCACTCACATGGCCTAAAAATTTAATGTTATCCAATGCTTTAGCTTGTAATCGTTCTCTTTCTGGTCCATCACCTGAGATTAATAGCGGCCATCCTAACCAATTAAATGCTTCTACTATAACATCGAGTCGCTTATAACTAATCATTCGTGCCGAGGCTAAATAGTATTCATCTTTAGTATCTGAAAAAACAAAGTTACTGGTATCAATGGGATAATTAACCATCATCGCCGGTTTGCCATAAATCTTTTCGATGCGGCGAGCCACAGTACTAGAATTAGCAATGTATATGTCAGGTTCTTGAGCATATTTTAGGTCTACATCTCTCATTAATTGGAATATTTTGGTGATGATAGGCGCAAAATAGCGGTAATCACTATATTCTCGTAAATAAGTTTCTGTATCCCATAAAAAACGGGTGACATTATGACAAAAACAAACGTGTTTTGCATCTGGTCTTTTTCTGACTGCTTTAGCAAAACTGGTACTACTACTAATAATTAAATCGTAATCTTGTAAATCTAAAGCCCGAAAGGCAGGAAAATATAGAGGAGCTATTAAACGAAAATATTTAGTAGCCCCAGGAATCTTTTGTAAAAAGGTTGTATTAACTAGGCGATCGCCTACATCAATTGTTCTTTCTGGATCATATAAAGATGTAAAAATATCTGCTTCTGGATAGCGTTTACAAAGCAATTCAAAAACACGTTCTGCTCCACCACGCTGGGTTAAATAATCATGCACTAGAGCAATTTTCATAATTCTTACTTAATAGTTAAAAGTTGATAGAAATGCGTTTAATTACATCTGTATAATTACAGCAATTTTGAAGTAAGTGAGGTACACAATGAGTAATAAGTAAATATCTTACTTATTACTCATTATTCATTATTTTTTCAATCAGTTACTGTACGTCATAAACATCGAATCTGCTGTACTAGATGGGAAGGTAAATGCTATTAGATACCCTCAAGCCCCCTTGTTGAAGGGGGCTATTTCGCAGCTATTTAGAGCAAAAATTTGACTAATTTATTCAAAATCAAAGCTGTTGTTGGTATTGTTAATTTTCAATTTTGAATTGATATTAGCTAACGGTTGCCAAGACTTTTTCTGGAGCAAAATATTTGTTTTGTTCGGCTCTGAGTTGGTCGCAAAGTCTGCCGGTTGGTAGTTCTACATCATCGTAGGTGAGGACTTGATCTTTAGAAATATCTCGCTTGAGGCGGCAACCTTCAGCTAAACCCATTGGTAGAAGATTCTGTTGTTGGACAATATTCGAGTTTTCACATTGTCCGTAGGTCATATAATAGCCGATGCCGTCTAAAGTTTCTCCGGCTGTTAGGTCAATTTTTGCAGTGGCCACTACGTCCACCATAGGCGCACCTAAAGGAGACATCACCGCATCTTGGAATAACACTGCACGGGCTACAGATAAGGGAACTTCAAAATGGCAGAGGTGATAAGGAGTGTAGAAGCTATAGAGAGGGCCTTCACCGAGTTTGTAGAGGTTGAGGTAGTGCTGTTGTTTGGGGTCGTCGTGGGTAGCAAACACGAATACGCCAGGGCCTGGTTTTGCGCCGACGACATAATCTACAATCCCACCTAGTTCTTTAAGTTGTTCAACATCATACATATTGGTCATTTCGTCTACATGACCTGTGAAGTCATAGCCCAACATTCCCCGCTTGGCAACTTTCATCCCTGTGGCATTAGCCACGATCGCCTGCTCGAATGATATCTTTGTACCATCGGCAAAGCTTGTCACCATGTGGGCTTTTTGTCCCCAACGTTTGGCGAATGCTTCTTGGGTGGTGGGGTTGCGGTAAGGGTCTTGCAAGCCTTTGATGTTACCGCACAATAGGGGAGTTAAACCAATACTTTTCACAAAGCGGTACAGGTTCATCTCTACCCCTGGTTGGTCGCCATCACAAGCCGACAGAATCACAGCAGCTTTATCAGCGTAGACTTTGAGAATACAGCCGACAGTGCCATCTAGTTCCGCATTCATCATAATAATATGTTTGCGGTGGGCGATCGCTTCCATAACGATGTGCGCCCCAAATTCTACTGCACCAGTGACTTCGATAATGGCATCGATGCCTGCCGCTTGACAGATCAGGTGAGCATCTTCGGTGATAGCATATTTACCGTGAGCGATCGCAGTTTCTAATGCCCCCAGATTATTCACAATTTGCATCTCTTCAATCCCAGCTTCTTGATAAGCCCGTTGAGCTTGATCAATACTACGGTTAGAAATAGCCACCAACTCCATCCCAGGGACAGAATTAATAATTTGGTTGGCAATTCCCCGACCCATAAAACCTGCACCAATCATCCCTACTTTTACAGGATTTCCAGCTTCTGCACGAGCTTGTAAAGCACGATCAATTATAATCATTTCCTTAATTCCTTATATTTAATATTTGCACCAATTAGGCAAAAGCTAGGAATAAAAATACGAAAGATAATTTTACCCCCATGCCTAATCCAATTCGCAATTCGCAATTCGCAATTCGCAATTGAGTTCGTAATTCCTATAAGTTATTAATTTTGAATTTTGAATTTTGAATTTTGAATTGACTAGCCCAATTCCCAATTCCTAACACAACGCTTCCACAGGGTCAGGGCTACCAATAGGAATAGTTTCTAATAGTGGCCAATTAGCATCTTTTTCAGAAATCACTGTCACTTCTAGAGGCCACTGAATATTAAAAAATGGGTCGTCGTAACGTAGTCCTTTTTCATATCCAGGGGTATAAAATTCACCCACTTGATATACAACTTCCGCATCATCAGTTAGAGCTTGATAACCATGAGCAAACATTTCTGGTACGTACAAAGCTCGATGATTTTCGGCGGTTAGTTCTACACCAATATGTGATAAAAATGTCGGTGATTCAGGACGCATATCAATAATTACGTCATAAATAGCACCTTTAATACACCGTATTAATTTAGTTTCTGCGGCGGGTTTGAGTTGATAGTGCATTCCCCGCAATGTGCCTTTTTTATAGTTATAAGAAAGGTTACACTGAGCAACTGCTGGTTTTAAACCGTGGGCAGCAAATTCTTGAGCGCAGAAAGTCCGAGCAAAAAATCCCCGGTGGTCTGACTTTTCTTCTAAGTCAATAATAAATGCGTCTTGGAGTTCTGTAGCGGTAAAAATCATAGTTTACTGAAATAAAAGTTGAGTAATGAGTGCTTTTAGTCTGACCATCAAGTGATACTTACACCCTTATCTATTGCCTGTTTTTACTAATCATTTAGTATTTACACTAGATAAATGAAGAAACAGGAACTTTATTGATCGGAATGGGTTTTATTTCTGAAAAAATTTCAGTATATGTAGGCCTTTGGTGCTAGGTGCGTTACGCTGTCGCTAACACACCCTACTGGCGTATCAAGGCTAAAATCTTGCAATACAAGCAAAAAAATTGTAGGTTGCTTTTCTAGGGAGACGCTACCACGTAACCGTAGTGTATTACAAATTACTTGTTCAGCAATTCCATATAGCCATAAATGGAATGAGTATTTTGAGAGCAGATACAGGCCATCTTTGTAAAGCACCTAAAAATACTTTGCTATCAACCTGTTGAGAGTTGCGTAAAAGCATCTGTCGGCAAAATTTTTGGGAATAACCACATTCTTGGAGTTTTAAAATTACTTCAGGTATGTGTTTGTATTGCATTAATAATGCGGCTTTTGGTTCTTGCTCCCAATAATTCACACCAACATTGAATTGTAAAAAATTTTCTTTGGTGACAATTACATCACCATGAGCCGCACAATAACCAGCTAGATAAGCTAAAGACATCCAATTACTAGCAGCATCTGGCCAAGTTTCTAGAGCTTTTTTGACTAAGTAAGTCCGATAAATACTAGCAGCTAGAAACATCACCGCCCCAATACTTTTAGCAAAACAATGCTCAAAAATTAATTTACCATCTTCACAACCATCTTCACAGTCAACATCAAACCAATGATTACCGATGATAGTTGCTGGATAGACTGGTTGTCCAGTACTTTGATTATGTCCTGAAAAATTGAGCAATAATAATGATAAATCCTCCCTTTGTTTGAGCTTATTGATTACATAAGCAATGGCTGTTGTTTGAATCGGGTCATGATCACCAACTACCCAAATATACTCAGTTTCTGCGGAATTTAGGCAGTGCATAATATTTTTCATCACACCTAAATTCTCTGGATGCCTATGAATTTTAAATGTGACTTGATTTAGTTCAATTCGCCATTTTTCAATAATTTTGGCAGTGTCATCACTGGAACAATTATCAGCAACTAATATTTCACAATCTGCTGCATAATCTGATATAGCTTCGGCTAACCATGTTAACTGTTGATCAAGCAACTCAGCCCGATTATAAGTAGGAATGGCAAGAGTCAATAATTTGCTCATAGAATAATCAATTTTGTTGTTTTTCAGACACCAGGATTTTTCAAATATTCCGGTGTCTGAATATCTAAAAATTAATTAGCCTTCCAGAAGAAATCTTGGTTAATTTGTTCAGTCCTAATTAAAAATTCTAGTTGTTTTAAGCGGGTGAATCCTCTAAATAAAAATGTGTCTTCAGCCATGTCAATTTGGCTGAACAAGTCAAATAATTGTCTAGCACCGCGTTGAGCATCCCAATCACATTTAAATCCAGGTAGGATACTGTTGATTTTCTCGAAGGAGACGCGATAACTACGGTTATCTGCACCGTTATCACCAAAGGATAATTTGCAACCAGGGAAGGTATCAGCAATGATTTCGGCGATTTCTTTAACCCGGTAGTTGTTGGTTGTATCACCAACGTTAAAAATTTGGTTGTGAATAATGTCGCGGGGTGCTTCTAAG
The DNA here is from genome assembly GCA_050633005.1 of Trichormus sp. Taxonomy (GTDB): domain Bacteria; phylum Cyanobacteriota; class Cyanobacteriia; order Cyanobacteriales; family Nostocaceae; genus Trichormus. The sequence goes on from JBODRP010000098.1 coordinate 8,421, forward strand.
GCGCAAACTATGGCTTTGCAAATATCGAGTGCATGAACTAATGGCCGCCAAGGTGTACCATCACTAATCATTTTGATTTCTTTGGTAGTCCAAGCTAAACCTGCTAGGTTGTTCAACACGATGTCAAAGCGCATTCTAGGGGAAGCACCAAAGGCTGTGGCGTTCCGCATGAAGGTGGGGGAGAAGTCATCATCAGCTAGGAGTTGGACATCGCGTTCCACTAGAGTTTTGCACTCTGCGTAAGCTGTTTGGGGGTTAACGGGAGATGTTTCTGTCACATCACCTTCCGTAGCTACTCCATAGACGCTACAAGAAGACATATAGACGAAGCGGCGCACACCCATTGTTTTCGCTAGGTTGGCTAGCCGCACAGAACCTAAATGATTGATGTCGTAGGTGATATTGGGTGAAAGTTGACCGGTAGGATCGTTAGAGAGTTCAGCCATGTGGACTATTGCTTCCACACCCTCTAAGTCTTCGGGGTTGATGTGACGGATATCTTTATTGAGGGTTTTGGCTGTGATATCTGTACCGTTATAGAGCCAGCCAACTTTATAAAACCCGGTGTCTACTCCGATGACTTCGTGTCCGCGTGCTGTTAATAAAGAAGGTAATAAACAACCTAAATAGCCTTCTGTTCCAGTTACTAAAACTTTCATATTTACTAATCTCTTTGGGTAAAAAATATTTTTGTAAATGCAGTACCCCAAAATAACTAACAAAAAACATTAAGCAGAATAACTTGGCAAAATACCCTAATATTAATCTTCTAATTTTTCTCCCCAACCGACGGAGGAAAGTATCACGCCATCCTGATCAATCTGTCATGTAAAGATACTGGAAAAAATATTGACTTTTTTCTAGTCTAGGGAGCGGATGATTTTACGTTTTTTGGTGTTGCTAATACCACCATCCAAGATAATTGAAGAAGGCAGAAGGCAGGAGGCAGAGGGCAGAAGGTTTCGTTCAGATGGGGATTCAAACCCCACCTGAACGAGAGCCACCAAATTTTCAATTTGGTGGGGGTCTTAAACCCTTGCTCCCTCCGGTCGCGCAGATGGTTCGGGCAATCAGCGAAGGGATAAATCCCTTCTGCCTTCTGCCCTCTGCCCTCTGCCTTTCTTTGATAAAACTATCTGGCGATCGCTACGAAGATTAGCTAATGCCGAACGAACTGTTACAGCTAGAGGCATAACATAGTTATTATCGGCAGCGCAAACCAGCACTATTGGCTGCAATTGGGGTATAACCGTCATATTAGAGGATGGTGGTGTAGAAATAGGGGATTATTTGCCCCTATTTTGCCTGCTCTTTAAATAACTGCTGGGATGTGTGTATGTTGAGTCACTTGTGCGGCGATCGCTTTGCCAATTTCTAGGGAAGAAGTGGCAGCCGGTGAGGGTGCATTGCAAACATGGATCGCATTTTGACTAGGTACAATCAAAAAGTCGTCTACTAGTTTGCCGTCATCCATTAAGGCTTGGGCGCGTACTCCGGCATGGGTGGGAACTAAATCCGAGTCTTGAACTTCGGGAATGAGTTTTTGCAGACTTCTGGTAAAAGCGGCTTTGCTAAAGGAACGAATGATTTCTTGGATACCTTCGTCGGCGTGTTTGGCAGCGAGTTTCCAAAAACCTGGGTAAGTCATTACCTCCGCAAAGTCTTTCAAGTCGAAGTCGGTTTTGTGGTAGCCTTCCCGTTTGAGGCTGAGAACAGCGTTTGGCCCTGCATGGACGCTACCATCAATCATTTTGGTGAAATGAACCCCCAAGAAAGGAAAATCGGGGTTGGGAACTGGGTAAATCAGGGTTTTTACCAAGTACCGTTTTTCAGGGGTGAGTTCGTAATATTCCCCCCGGAAAGGCACAATTTTCGCTTTCGGGTTGACTCCACCTAATTTAGCAATGCGATCGCTATGCAATCCGGCACAATTAATTACAAACTTGCTGGCAAAGTCACCTTGATTGGTTTCCAGGACGTAATTTTGACCACTGGAGACGATTTTTAAGACTTTGGTATTCAGCCGTAAATCTCCCCCCTGCTGTTGAATTAGTTCCGCGTATTTTAAACAAACTTGCTTGTAATTGACAATGCCAGTTGAAAAAACGCGAATCCCACCTACACAACTAACATGAGGTTCAATTTCTTTGACTTGTTCTGGGGTAATTTTTTGGACTTTAATGCCATTGTCTACACCGCGTTGATAGAGATTTTCTAAGCGGGGTAATTCTTGTTCATCGGTAGCCACAATTACCTTACCACAAATCTCATGCTCAATGCCATACTCTTGACAAAATGCTACCATTGAGTCTCTACCATCCCGGCAAAATTTAGCTTTGAAACTCCCTGGTTTGTAGTAAATTCCAGAGTGAATTACACCGCTATTATTACCAGTTTGATGAAACGCCCATTGACTTTCTTTTTCTAAGATTAAAATCCGGGCTTGGGGATAACTTTTACCTAAAGCTATCCCTGTAGATAGCCCAACTATTCCCCCACCGATAATCGCAAAATCGTACATTGGTATTACTGCACTATATGTTAGAAGCAATCAAAAGGTAAAAGCCAAAAAACAAAGGCATAAAATGTTATTTTTGGCGGTTAAATTTACCCTTATATGGGTAAAAATTATAACTTAAGTCTAATGTGAATTAAAATCTTGCAAACACCTAGATATTTGTAGGGGGGGTTCACCGAGATCAAAAGTTAATCATGAATGATGTTTGTTAACCCGCCCTACTATTTATTGGATAGGCGGTTTTCCTAATTCACATCAGGCTTAACTTCATAAGTAGCAATTTAACAGCTAATTGTTTTACCCGTGATTTCACGCCCATACCTTCCAAGGAGCTTGATTATTTTTCCATAGTTCTTCTAAGTAATTTTTATCTCGTAACGTATCCATTGGTTGCCAAAAGCCATTATGTTTAAAAGCAGATAACTGCTCTAAATCTGCTAACTTTTCTAATGGTTCTTTCTCCCAGACAGTACTGTCATCAGCAATAAAATCAATTACGGCTGGTTCTAATACAAAATAACCGCCATTAATCCAAGCACCATCACCATCTTGTTTTTCTCGAAAACTAGTAATTTTAGTTTGTTCTTGTGCTAGAGAAATTGCCCCAAAGCGACCTGCTGGTTGAACGGCTGTGAGAGTAGCTAGGGTCTTTTGTTGTTGGTGTAATTTAATTAGTTCAGTAATATTAACATTACTAACTCCATCACCATAGGTAAAGCAAAAAGTTTCATTACCAAGATGTTCTCTCACACGCTTTAAGCGTCCGCCTGTCATAGTCTGATCACCTGTGTTAACGAGGGTGACACGCCAAGGTTCAGCATAACCAGAATGCACATTCATCTGGTTAAAACGCATATCAAAAGTTACATCAGACATATACAAAAAGTAATTAGCAAAATACTCTTTGATGACGTAACCTTTATAACCACAACAAATAATAAAATCGTTAATGCCGTGGGCAGAATAAGTTTTCATAATATGCCAAAGGATTGGTTTACCACCAATCTCAACCATTGGCTTAGGTCTGATACTGGTTTCTTCACTGAGGCGTGTACCCAGTCCTCCCGCCAAAATCACAGCTTTCATGCAATTACCTCAAAGATGTGCAGTCAATTATTATGAGAAATTTATCAAACTGAAGAGGATGCACATGGATATATGAGAGAGAAATTCATTTATGTTGTATTTTTCTCCGTACATAATCTAACTGTTATTTAAGGCAGTTGCATAAAGAAATAGTAAATAAATTTATTGAATCTATAAAAGCTTAGTAAATATAAATAAATAGGACATTAAAGGCTAGTAATGGGGTTTTTGGCTGGAGAATTATAGTTAAGTCTAAATGACATCAAACCGAAGTTTATGTCTGTAAAATTATACATTTTAACCACAATTTTTTAATAATTTAAGACATAAATAAATGTCGATTTTAGATTTAAGCGATTGTTTTTATAAAGACAAAATTACTATTTCGCTAACTTATACATCGCATCAGATGTTGAGTCAGGAAAAAAATAAATTAATTAATGTATCAAGTTATTTAATGTGTTTGTGGTAATACCAATTCTCTATGAATTTGCGCCAAATAAATGATGTAGAGACCTTGCATACAACGTCTCTACAGTACAGAATAAATTGGATCTATGGCTACGCCAGGCAAGCTACATCAAGAAACGGTATAAGGACTTCATACCGACTTGGGATAGGTAGTATTGTTTCGAGATTCTGAAATAGGCTAAGAATCTAGGCTTTTAATCCAAAATTGGTATCAGTCCTTAAAAATCAGGACTGAAGTCCTTACTACGAACTTGCTGAACTATCAAAAACTTAGCACTTTGTCATCCCTGTTACCGAGTGGTGTTAACATTGTTATTGGCATATCCCAACATGACAGAACTGTGAAATAAAGCATGACATTTGCTTTCTTCCAGGATACAGATGCTGCTGAGTGCTTGCTGATAAATTTCTGTATCTTCTTGTTCTAAGGAAAGTTGAGCAGCTCTTTCTAAATCTTGCAGAGTTTGCAAATAACTGGGGTGAGATTTGTTACTTGTAAGTTGTAGAAGTTCATAGCGAACCATTCCCCGCTTGAGGTAAACTTTGGCAAGTTGATCGTTGAGTTTTAAAGCTTGGTCAAAATCCGCGATCGCCTGGTGATATTGTTGCATAGATTCGGTACTATACTGAGCGATTTGATAGCGGACAGCACCACGTTGAAAATAAGCCTCCGATTTGCCAGGGCTAAGTTTGAGTGCCTGATCAAAATCTGCGATCGCTTCTTGATAATCTTTGAGAGTGTCGCTACTGTATTTAGCTATCTGGGAATAGACTATACCCCTTCTGATATAAGCTTCCGATTCTTTGGGGTTGATACTCAGGGCTTGGTTAAAATCAGCGATCGCTAGTTTATATTCTTTATCTGGGTCGTTGCTATATTCTGCCAGCATATAGCGGGCATTACCCCGATTCACCAAAGCTTTAATTTCTTGGGGATTCAATTGTAACGCGGCTGTGTAGTCTACCAATGCCCCTTCGTAATCCTTGAGGTTGTAGCGAGCATTACCTCTATTAACGTAAGCTTTAGAGTTGTTGGGTTCTTGTTGAATAGCTTGGGTAAACTTGTCTACTGCTTGTTTATAGTCTCGCACTTGGTAAGCTGCATGACCTTGCTGGTAATAATCAGCAAAACTTAAGGTAGTATTATCAATTTTCGGCTTGGTAATTAAACTTTGCTGGGCGTAGTTATTCTGAGACACCAAGGGACGCGTCCATTTCATCATCACATCCAAATATCCCAAAGCCCCAAACCCCAACAAGCAGCATACTATGGGATACAGTCTCTTACGGCGGCTGTGGCGTGGTGGTGCAAAGGTAGAAGTGGGTATGTGCCAGTTAGTTTGGTACAGGGGCATCACTGGCAGAGGTAAGCCAATAGGCGGCGCAGGTTGGGAATAACGTCTTTTTTTCGTGGGGACGCGGGGACGTAAATGTTCTTTTTTTTCTATTGCCCCTACTGAGGGGAAAGGATCTCTACCACCCAAGCGCACCGCCCGCTCACACCAAGGACAGCTATGCAGGTGGTTGCTATAGCGATGTTGGGGATTAACACTACAAGTAGTCAGGGAGTCTTCCGCTTCCGCTAGGGCAGACAACCAAGCTTGAGCATGGGGACGGTGTTGGGGAGCATAGTGGCCATCCTCAAAACACTGAACAAACAGTTCTTGCAGTCTGGGGTGGAGGATTTCCCAAGGTGGTGCAATGGGTGTAGGTAAATAGGGGACTTGCCGCTTTTTACTGTAGGTAAAATGTCCGGCGGCAATTCTGGCTTCATAGGGTGGTGGTTCAGGAATACCCTGAAATATGCCAGAGAAAGGATGTGTCCCTTCCATTAATAATTGGAAAATCAGTACCCCTAACCCAAATAAATCATGATTCAGATTGCGATCGTGATGAGCAAATATTTTATTCTGTAGTTCTGGTGGGGTAAACTCTGGTTTACCTACTGGACAACGATAAACCACATCATGTTCAGGATCAGGCACTTGGAAAGAATCTGTATCTACCAAGGTGACTAAGGCTGTATCACTGACAAGGATATTAGACTCGTTGACATCACCCACACAGTAACCACTATTGTGTAAAGAGGCAAAAGCTGCCGCCAAATTGCGAGCTGTGCGGAGAAGATACTGATAGCTAAATAATGGGCAGTGTTGGCGGCGAGTTTTAGGGTTATAAAAATCAATGATGGGACGCATTCCGCGAATGCGGGGCATAACAAAGCCAACAATAGTTTTGTTTTCCTCTGTTCCCCACAATAATTCTTGTGGCCAAGCAATGGAAATATGTCCTAAATTCGCCGTCGGGTTTTCTGGTGGGTTAGCAAGCATCGCCCGGAGTTTCTGGGCATGAGCAACTGTTGGTTGATGATAAACCTTCGCCACTAAATCGCCTGGGGATGGCACGGCATAAATACAGGCTTCACCACCACGCCCCAAACTCACGCTGAGACTGAGAATTTCTTCCTGGGGAAGATAACGTAGTACCTTCATGACAATCACGGTTAAGGGGGTTATTGGGAATTGGGCAGAAAAATTCAAAATTCAAAATTCAAAATTCAAAATTAAAGAATTTTGGGCGTGGGGCATGGGGCATGGGGCATTGGGTATTGGGTATTGGGCATGGGGCATGGGGCATTGGGCATGGGGAATTGGGAAAATTGGGCATGGGGCATGGGGCATTGGAGTAAAATCTCCCTTGTCTCCCCGAAGTTCTGTTCGGAGGAAACCTCCGCTCAGACTTCTCTCCTTGTCTCCCTTGTCTCCCCTGCTCCCTGCTCCCCTGCTCCCTGCTCCCCTGCTCCCCTGCTCCCTGCCCCCTGCTCCCCTACTCCCTGCCTCAGACTCGCTCCTCTGCCTTCTTCTTGAGAAACCGAACTTGCAGAATCCTAGCTCATGAATGGTTGAAGGAAGCTAAAATCAGCGTTAAATCATCGTCAGTACGTTGTGTAATTCGCTCAGAACCTAAAAACCTGACTAACTGTTCTTTTGCTTCTGTTTGATCTTCTACTTTTTGGACAAAATCAAATAAAGGAAAAAAGAAGGGTTTGTGAGGTTCACCAACAACCATATTCAAAGCCAGCATTTGTAGTCCATCGGTGAGGACTCCAATGTTAACTATGGTTTCGCGCCATAGTCTCATCTGCGCTGTATCTAAAGCACCTGGTGAAGTTAAAAAAGTCGTTTCGTTGATATATTCGCCGTTGTTAGGTATGGTCAGTGCTAGTAAGTTGCCTAGATGATCTTTAGCTACTGCCAAACCATCACCAATTTGTGCAGCTGCTACCATTTGGGGTGAGGCGATCGCAATAATTAAGGTAGTTGCTAAATCCTGGGGCAATTTTTGGCTAGCCTCTGCTTCATCTTCCACGGCTTTTTTCGCCGCTAGCAAGGCATCCGTTAACAGTAATTGCACCGTGGCATCTTCAGCTAGGGAAGCTCTAGTGATATCTTTAAGCGATAAGTTTTCTATAGCTGTTTCCACGGCTACCATCGCCCCGACTTTCCCCTGGCTGGCAGAACCCGCACCATCAGCAGCTGCTGCTATCAACACATTATCAGGCAATAATTGCCAGTGGTGAGCATCCTGACACAGCTGCTTATTTTTGATGTGGCTTGTACCACAGACAGAGGCGGCGACTACCTGCCAATGAGGGTTCTGTTTTGATGTTTTCATATATTTGTTTTGTCAGCTAGCTGTGCAAGTGTCAAGCCGCAATCCGCTTAAAATCAGTTAACAGTCAATCAATTTTAGATTTTAGATTTTAGATTTTAGATTATCCCCATACATTAATGCAGGGGCTTGAATCTAAAAT
>JBODRP010000099.1:0-16243 GCA_050633005.1 Trichormus sp.
CATTAAACGTTATCCACCACTCAAAGTCCGTTTGCGAAAAGTCATGACAGCAGCAGGTATTGAGACTGTAAAAATCTTATTTGCTCCTGCTGGAATTGTGATTGAAGCAGTTAAAGCGTGGATTGAACCAGAATAACTTTGAGTAGAAAATTAGAGATGGGATATGGAATTTAAATTTTAGTAAAACCAGTTCCCAGTTCCCAGTTCCCAGTTCCCATTCGCTAAAATGTTTTGGTACAACGGTAGTTTAATTCAGTCCGAAACTCTGGAATTAGATATTGATGATCCAGGTTTACTCTATGGGGCAACGGTGTTTACAACTTTAAGGGTGTATGACAATTCGCTAGATAGTAGTTTAACTAACTGGCAGGCACATTGCGATCGCCTACTTTTCTCCTTAGAAGCTTTCAATTGGCAACAACCAGACTGGCAACGGTTACGTCAAGGCGCAGAGGTGATGTTAACTCACTTCCCGGTACTGAGAATTACCATCTTCCCCGATGGTAGAGAATGGATAATTGGCAGATTCTTACCAGAAAATCTCTCAGATAAACAAAAACACGGTGTCGCCTGCGCTGTTGCTAGTTGCGCCTTATCTCGCAGTCTTCCCTCTCATAAAACTGGTAACTACCTCAGTGCTTGGTTAGCGAAAAACACAGTCTCTGAAAATGCCCAAGAAGCTATTCTTGTTGATACTCAAGGAAATTGGCTAGAAACCAGCACAGGTAATCTTTGGGGGTGGGGTGATGGGAGTTGGTGGACTCCCCCACTAGAAGCGGGTATATTGCCGGGAATTAGCCGCCAGCAATTGATCAATTGCCTGTCTCATCATCAACAGGTAGTACGTGAACAACCTTGGACACCAGAATTAGCCCAAAGCTTAGAAGCGATCGCCTACACTAATAGTGTGGTGGAAATTATCCCCATACATACCGTTTATCAATCTACAGGGTCGTTACAATATAATCCCTACCATCCCAGTTTGCAGAAACTTAAGGGACTATTATTTATCATGACAGAAGGATGATTTTGTTATACCTTAAGATAAGTTAACATAATTCTAATAATGCCCTACGCACACAAATACGGGAGGATCAACCTCAGTGAATAAAAGATGGAGAAATGCGGGGCTGTACGCGCTGCTATTTATTGTTGTAATTGCACTTGGCACAGCTTTCTTTGATAAACAACCCCAAAGTCGTGAAACATGGCGATATAGCCAATTTATTCAAGAAGTTCAAAAAGGCAGAGTAGAAAGAGTCAGTCTTAGCGCAGACCGTTCTACAGCCTTGGTAACACCTAAATACGAACCCAGTAAAAAACTTGTTACCTTAGTCAACGACCCAGACCTTATTAATACTCTTAGTTCCAAAGGCGTTGATATATCCGTTTTACCTCAAACCGACGAAGGTTTTTGGTTAAAAGCACTCAGTAGCTTATTCCTCCCAGTATTACTGCTGGTAGGCTTATTCTTCTTACTCCGTCGCGCTCAAAATGGCCCCGGTAGCCAAGCCATGAACTTTGGTAAGTCCAAAGCGCGAGTGCAAATGGAACCCCAAACTCAAGTCACCTTTGGGGATGTCGCTGGTATTGACCAAGCCAAATTAGAACTCAACGAAGTCGTAGACTTTTTGAAAAATGCCGATCGCTTTACCGCCGTTGGTGCAAAAATTCCTAAAGGTGTCTTACTAGTTGGCCCTCCCGGTACAGGTAAAACCCTCCTCGCGCGTGCAGTCGCCGGGGAAGCTGGTGTACCTTTCTTCTCCATCTCTGGTTCTGAATTTGTGGAAATGTTCGTAGGTGTGGGTGCTTCCCGCGTCCGCGACTTGTTTGAGCAAGCTAAAACCAATGCTCCCTGTATCGTCTTCATCGATGAAATTGACGCGGTAGGTCGTCAACGGGGTGCAGGTTTAGGCGGTGGTAACGATGAGCGTGAACAAACCCTCAACCAGTTACTTACCGAAATGGATGGTTTTGAAGGTAACACCGGCATCATTATTATTGCTGCTACCAACCGTCCCGACGTACTAGACGCAGCTTTATTACGTCCCGGTCGTTTTGACCGTCAAGTCGTTGTAGACCGTCCCGACTATGGTGGACGTAGCGAAATCCTCAAAGTCCATGCCCGTGGCAAGACCTTAGCCAAAGACGTAGACTTAGATAAAATCGCCCGTCGTACCCCAGGCTTTACTGGTGCAGATTTATCTAACTTGCTCAACGAAGCCGCTATTTTGGCAGCTAGACGCAACTTAACTGAAATTTCGATGGATGAAATCAATGATGCCATCGATCGCGTCCTCGCTGGGCCAGAAAAGAAAGACCGCGTCATGAGCGAAAAACGCAAAACCTTAGTAGCTTATCACGAAGCCGGTCACGCTTTAGTTGGTGCGTTAATGCCTGACTATGACCCAGTACAAAAAATTAGCATCATTCCCCGTGGTCGTGCCGGTGGTTTAACTTGGTTCACCCCTAGCGAAGACCGTATGGACACAGGCTTATACAGCCGTGCTTATCTGGAAAATCAGATGGCTGTGGCTTTAGGTGGTCGTTTAGCTGAAGAAATTATCTTCGGCGAAGAAGAAGTGACCACAGGTGCTTCCAACGACTTACAGCAAGTTGCGCGTGTAGCCCGGCAAATGATTACCCGCTTTGGCATGAGTGATAGACTCGGCCCCGTCGCCCTCGGTCGTCAGCAAGGCAATATGTTCCTAGGTCGGGATATCATGTCTGAGCGTGATTTCTCCGAAGAAACTGCCGCCGCAATTGACGAAGAAGTGCGTAAATTAGTAGAAACAGCTTACAACCGCGCTAAAGAAGTTTTGGTAAGTAACCGTCACATCTTAGACCAAATCGCCCAAATGCTGGTTGATAAAGAAACCGTAGATGCCGATGAATTGCAAGAAATTCTAGCAAACAACGATGTAAAAACCGCCGCTTTTGCTTAGTTTCTATTCATCTCAAATATAAAATGAGGGTAACTCTGAAAAATTTAGAGTTACCCTCATTTTATGATTATTTTTCTTCTTGTATTTGCAAGAAAAATGCTTTTACTTCTTGGATATTGATATCTGCCCACCAACCTGAAATAACTTTTTTGTCATTAACATAAATACTATTATTGGTAACTACAATTTGGTCAGGAGTGTAAGAATAGACTTTAACTGTCATTCCCAATAGATTCATCATCTGAATCTCATTTGGAGTAATAACGGCTACCGTGCGTGTCAACATTAACAAACCGAGTAGTAAAAGTATTAAACCTGTAATTGTATTTGGGGAGAATCCGGTTAATAATGATACATATAGTATAAAAATACTACAGACTAACATAAGAATGGGAAATATTTTTTTATATTTGACCTGCAAATCTGATGGTTGATCCATATTAGACGACCTTGAAGTCTAAAAAAGAATGGGACAGATAATCACATAGCTTGCTTTACTGCGTAACGCTCCGCGAACTCGCTTTGTGAGTATTACGAATTATTCTAAGGTGTTTCAAGGCTTTTACGGGTGATTTATTAATTATTTTTGATTTTTACCTCGAATTAAATTTTACTTAAACTTCTTAGCTGAATATAGTCTAGTGTCAACTAATTGCACAGGTATTTCTTCTAATCACCAAGGAGAAATAACTGATTTCCATCACTAATTTTATCACTGATGGAAAAATAGGGTTGAGTTAATGGTGATTGCTGGAGAAATTTCGTATTTGACAGGCGATTTATCGTCTCTGTAAGTAGAAAGTCGTCAATAATTAAAGGTTCGTAGTGAGGACTAAATTTCTTACTACAAAATTGCTGCCAATCTTTTTAAATGACTTGAGATAGTTTATTCTTCAAGTCGTTCTACTTACATCATTAACTTGATAAAATTCGCTGGAATGTTTAGATTTTGGGTATCTGAATTAGCCCTTTATTCGTGTTGATTGTTAGCACATAACAATCACAATACTCTCCTGTAAATAGAGAGATATAGGACTTTTATTGTTTGTGGTTTGTATTGCTGACAGAAGTTTATAGTGAGGAAAATAGAGATGAAATTGGCTTCAAAATTAGTCCTTGCTGCTAGTTTGGCTTTCGGTTTGGCTAGTGTAGATTTAAATTCAGCATCGGCGGCAATTGTTCGTTATACTTTTACAGTTGATAGTCCCACTGCTAAAGGAAATGGCTTGTTTAGCTTTGATGATTCAACTTTCATCGATAACGCCGCAATAGTAAAATCTCTTTCTTTCCAATTTGACGGTGACTCCAACATTTACACCGAACAAGATGATATTCAATACCCAGATTTTCCTCTGGTTTATACCACCACTCTTTCTACAGGCGCAACATCTTTAGCATTAAATTATCAGTTTGATGACAAAACTAATCCAGCTAGTTTTATCAGATATGAAATTGCTGGTGAAGATTTTACGCTTTACTCGATTAATTCTCCAGATGGTGAGTTGATATCTGGTAGCGTTTCTTATAGAAAAGTTCCTGAACCGACATTTTTAGGAGGATTTCTCTTGGTTGGTAGCGTTAGTTTGATGATGAGAAGAAAAGAAATAGCCAAGAGAAAACTAAAATTTTAATCTTGACCCTCTGAATTTTATATTTTGGATTTTAGATTTTAGATTCAATCCAAAATATAAAATTTATTGACTAAATTACCCTAGCTTTTTTGTGGTAGCTGTTACATTCTTTCCACATATTTTTTAATTAATCAGGAGTAGAGAATGGTAGATTATCATAATGTTCAAAAGTTCCTGCAAAGTCGCATCAAACGACGCAATTTAATTATGGGAGCAGGAGCATTTACTGGTTTAACTGTAGCCAGCCAATTTCCTCATCAACAGGCGATCGCTAAAGGCAGATTTTCCGATTATCCTTTTAAACTAGGTGTGGCATCAGGCGAACCCTATGATACTAGTGTAGTGATCTGGACTCGATTAGCTCCCGAACCTTTAAATGGTGGTGGAATGCCACAGGTGAATGTGCCGATTCGCTGGGAAGTAGCCACTGACCCGAATATGAGACGGATTATTTCCAGAGGGACTGTACTGGCAACTCCGCAGCTAGCTCACTCTGTACGGGTGATAGTAGAAGGACTTTTACCTCATACTTGGTACTGGTATCGTTTTAACGTTGGTAGCGAAGCCAGCCCCATTGGCCGGACTCGCACTGCTCCCGCCTCTGGTAGTGCTGCCAATCTCTTGAAGTTTGCCCTGGCATCCTGCCAACATTACGAGCAAGGATATTACAGTGCCTATAAATACATGGCGGAGGATGACCTCGACTTAGTAGTCCATGTTGGTGACTACATTTATGAAGGGGGAATCAATCTCACTCGTCCCAGACAACACAACAGTACAGAAATTCTCACCTTAGAAGATTATCGCAACCGTCACGCCCTCTATAAAACTGATGCGAATCTGCAAGCGGCTCATGCCGCCTTTCCTTGGATTGTGACTTGGGATGACCACGAAGTAGAAAATAATTACGCCAACTTAATCTCAGAAATCGATACTGAACCAGATCAAGATCCAGTGATCTTTGCACAACGCCGAGCAGTAGCTTATCAAGCCTATTACGAACATATGCCTCTGCGTCCTTTCTCCCGCCCAGTTGGCCCTGATATGCAGCTTTACCGTCGCTTGAACTTTGGTAATCTGGCTACATTCAATGTTTTAGATACTCGTCAGTATCGCACCGATCAACCCTGTGGCGATGGTAGTAAGGAGCGTTGTCCAGAAGTTTTTGATCTTCAAGCCACAATTTTGGGTGAAGCACAAGAAAGCTGGTTGTATGATGGCTTAGATAAATCAACAGCCACATGGAACATTTTGGCGCAGCAAGTTCCCATTGCTCAGAGAGACTTCCTACCGGGAGAAGGGCAAATTGTCAGCATGGATAAATGGGATGCTTATTTAGCTTCCCGCGATCGCCTCATGAATTTTCTCACACAACGTCAACCATCCAACCCAATTTCTTTAGCAGGGGATGTGCATTCTCACTGGGCAATGAATCTCAAAGCTAACTTTGATAATCCAGAATCTACCACATTAGGTAGTGAGTTTGTCTGCTCCTCCATCAGTTCCGGTGGCGATGGTGTAGATATCAGTCCCACAGTGCAAGCATATTTACCAGATAATCCCCATATCAAATTTTACAACGGTCAACGGGGATATGTGCGTTGTACATTAACACCCAGCACCTGGAGGTCAGATTATCTAGTGATGTCAAATGTTACCACCCCATTCGGCACAATTAGTAACCGAGCTTCGTTTGTAGTTGACAACGGTATTGCTGGAGTAAGGCAAGTGGTGTAAGGGTGTAGGGGTGTAGGGGGCAGGGGGCAGGGAGCAGGGGGCAGGGAGCAGAGGGAGACAAGGTAGACAAGGGAGAAATATTTACACCAATGCCCAATGCCCAATGCCCTATCCCCTAATATTCCTCAATTTTGAATTTTGAATTTTAAATTTTGAATTGATTAGCCCCATGCCCAATTACGAATTACGAATTACCAAATAGTGGTCAAACCGTTGGCGTAGTTGTTCTATGGTTAAATTCTGTGTCCAGTATTCTACCAAGGCATGACCAAATGCCCAAGCGTTGCGGTCTGGGGTGGTGGAGTTTTCTAATAGCAGCGGCCAAAGAGATAACAATTCAAATTTGAGGGGGTTAGCATCTTCTGTCTGCAAAAGTGAGAATAAATCATAGGCCATCTGAAGTTTACCAATGACAATTGGTAACTGTTCTACTGGAATTTGGTCGGCTAAGATGTAAGCTAAGGTGGGAGAACCAGTTGACAGGGTGGCAATAAACTGCAACACAGGACTTTTGAGCAGAGCTGTTAATCCTTGGGTGGTTGCCATTTGGAAGGTGTAATGATCGATAATTTTAGCCGCCGCTACGGTACGGGCTTCGAGATTACGCAAAAATCGGGCTAGTCTCAGTTGCTTGGCAGGTGCGATCGCTTCTATGAATGCCAAAGATAAAGCATCTATTCCCCAAGCAATTCTACCTGTTTCCCGATCACTTGTAACTACAGGTAAAACTAAATTACAAAATTCCCCCAATAATTCCTGACGATAGGCTGTAGCTTCTCGAATGGCGATTTCCTTCGGCCTTTCGCCCCACTGCCAATCATAGGGGGGTTGCCATTCCCGCATGGGACGCAGGCGATCTACTTGGGTGACAACTGCGATCGCTGGTATATCTGCAATGACGGCTTTGATCGCTTGTAGAAAATCTACATCCATTTGCAGGGCTGGATCAAGTACGGGAGTCACTAGCACTAATAAATCGGCGTTAGTGGCGTAGTCTAACACCATTTGCCGCAAATCTTCCCGTTTGACTTGTTCATAACCTGGAGTGTCCCACAGATGCAGAGTTTCGCCGCCTTGGGTTTGCCAGTGATAGTCTTGAATTTGGTCGGTGCTAGGCAACACATCAACTTCTGCAAGATATCCCTGAAATAAAGTGTTGATTAAGCTGCTTTTGCCTGCTCCTGTTCTCCCCACCAGTAAAATACTGACTGGTTTCTGCTCGACTTTTTCGACTGGTTGAGCTTGGGAGAGGATATTTTGTAAAGTTGCCGTTTTAGTTTTGGGTAGGCTGGGTGTAGAGACGGCAGCTGTAGCTGTGGGTAACATATCACCACTGTAAAGGGCGATCGCCTGTCTACATAAGTTTCTTAAGGCGGCTTCTCGGAATAATTGCCCCAAATTCCCCAATAATTGCTGATTTGCCTGCTGAGAATAACCCTTGGTAGCCCGGTTAGCTGCCGCCGCCACGGGATTTAATAGCCACTGCGCCCAACCCCACACCCGCAAAAGTTTCTTTGCTGATGGTTCTAACTTGCGGTAAACCTCATAACCTTGGTAAGCTTGCCCGACTGTGATTTGACTAAGTGCAGGTGATAACTTTTGCATCCACTGATCTACATCATCCACTGTTCCCCGAATCAGTCCATAGGCTTGGGGAACATAGATATTCAGTAAAGGATACTGTACCTCTGGATGGTAGATCCGCGCCACAGCTACGACCACATCTTGGCAACGTTGCCAAAAAGTTGGCCAATCTTCCCAAATCGGGCGATCGCTTTGGGCAACTGTCAGAATTTCTTGCAGTGCGGTTTCTACTTGCTGTGTTGTATCAGTGCTGAGTGCTGTGGTAGTATTCTCTAAAGTTGATTTTAGTTCCGCGCTCACTTCCACAAGTGCAGCTTCCACTTGCTTAATAGCTGGTTGAGTCCACCGCACCAACAACCAACGCCAACCCAAAAATATCAGGGTAAACACACCCCAAATCCAATTGATTCCCCACTCATGGATTTGCATCCCGGCGGATACTAGTAAGAAAATGATTATAGAGGCGATCGGTACTGCCAATACTACCCATTGCCACAGTTTTAAACGCACCATAATCTTATACCTAATTTCACTTGCATATTAGTTATAGTCAGGACTTACACAGCTTGTATATTATTTTAAGTTCGTAGTATATGTAGGGTGTGTTAGGCGTAAGCCGTAACGCACCAAAGCCCTTGGTGCTAGGTGCTGTACTCTCGCTGCTAATACCAATTCATGAAAAGAATGAAACAGATGCGTAGGTTGGGTTGTAGCTTGCTTCCACGGAGTGGTACGAAGTGAAACCCAACAATTACAAGACTTTGATCTGTTGGGTTTCGTTCCTCAACCCAACCTACTATTCTTCTTAACTGAACCGTATTGAGTCATAATAGTCATATGTTTTGACTTTTTCCTAACTGTAGGTAGCCATAATCAATGGTGTTATCATGCCATTTAAGGGACTGATATTACTTTTTAATTCTTGATTTTCTCTAAAACAATGAAGCTCATCGTTAATAATTTGACGCAAATAAATACCATAACTACTTTTACCCATAGATGCAGCTAATTGAACAAACTGATGGGCATCAATATATCCTTGACGATATGCAATTTCTTCAATACAAGCTATTTTAAATCCTTGTCTTTGTTCTAATTTCTGGACAAAATTAGATGCTTTATGTAATGATTCATGTGTACCTGCGTCTAACCAAGTGTATCCCGATTCTAATATTTGTACTTTTAATTTATCTTGACGAAGATAAGCTAAATTCACATCCGTAATTTCTAATTCGTTCCGCGCTGAAGGCTGGAGACTAGCAGCAATTTCTGTAACTTGAGCATCATAAAAGTAAATACCAGGTACAGCATATTTTGATTTAGGAAATTTCGGTTTTTCCTCAATACTTATTGCTTTACCATAGATATCAAATTCAATTACACCATAGTTTTGTGGTTCGGTGACTTTATACCCGAAAATTAAACCTCCATCCTGGAGTGTAGCAGCACGATTGAGAACTTGAGTTAAATTATGTCCATAAAATATGTTATCTCCCAAAATCAAACACACTGGCTCATTTTTAATAAAGTCTTTGCCCAAAATAAATGCTTGTGCTAAACCCTCTGGTTGCGGCTGTTCCACATAACTAAACTCCAGTCCCCATTGACTACCATCTTGAAGTAAACGCTGAAAAAGCGGTAAATCTGTGGGAGTAGAAATAATGAGAATTTCCCTAATTCCCGCCAGCATTAATACAGACAAAGGGTAATAGATCATGGGTTTATCATAAACAGGCATAAGTTGTTTATTCACAACTTGAGTTAACGGATAAAGACGTGTACCAGAACCACCTGCTAGAATAATCCCCTTCATTTAGCTATTCCTGTGAAATAAGTAGGTTGGTGTGAGTATTTATTATTAGGATAATTCAGGACGTATTGAAGAAGGCAGAAGGCAGGAGGCAGAGGGCTTTTATGTTTCGTACCCTGCGGGAAGCTGGCGCAACAGATGGGGATTCAAAACCAACCATGACGAGAGCCACCAAATTGAAAATTTGGTGGGGGTCTTAAACCCTTGCTCCCTCCGGTCGCGCAGATGGTTCGGGCAATCAGCGAAGGGATAAATCCCTTCTGCCTTCTGCCCTCTGCCCTCTGCCTTTCTTTGATAATTAGGACTGCCGCAACTGGTATATTTTTCATTTTGAATTGTGAAAAGCTTTTGATGCGTCAGTAACGCACCCTAAATTTGGCAATTTGATGAAGCTATGTTAGCTATTCTCAGTATAATAACTAAGAATAAATTATCGAAGTTCATAATTTTTTTTAATCCAGTTTTGGTATGTACCTGTACATACAGATTCTAGCCAAGCTGAGTTGTTGATATACCATTGGACTGTTTTTAATAAGCCACTATCAAACTTTTCCTTTGGTTGCCAATTTAAATTTTTGATAATTTTAGTACAATCCATTGCATAGCGACGATCATGACCTGGACGGTCTTTAATAAAGGTAATTAGGGATGAATATTTAAAATTATCTTTGGGCAATAAATTATCTAAAATACAACAAATTTTTTCCACTACGGCTAAATTGGTTTGTTGATTTAAACCACCAATATTATAACTTTCTCCAATCAAACCATCTTGCAAAACCAGATAAATTGCATCACAATGATCGCCTACATAAAGCCAGTCACGGATGTTTTGACCATCACCATATATGGGTAGAGGTTTACTATTTATAGCATTAAGAATAGTTAAAGGTATAAGTTTTTCTGGAAATTGTAGAGGCCCATAATTATTTGAGCAATTGGTTGTTAAAGTTGGTAAACTATAGGTATGATAATAAGAGCGCACGAGATGATCAGCACTGGCTTTAGAAGCTGCATAAGGACTATTGGGTGCATATGGTGTATCTTCTCGAAAAGCTGGATCTGTTGGTTTTAAAGAACCGTACACCTCATCTGTAGATATATGCAGAAACCGGAAAGTTTCTTGTTTTGCTGATGTGAGATTTTGCCAATAATCTTTGCTGGCTTCTAATAGTTTAAATGTTCCGACTATATTAGTTTGAATAAAGTTATGAGGTGTTAAAATTGAACGATCAACATGAGTTTCTGCTGCAAAATTAATTAGAGCATCAGGTTGATATTGTTCTAGAAGATACCTAACTAACTCATAATTGTTAATATCTCCCTGGACAAAATGATATTGAGGATCATCTTTTAGTTCTGCTAAACTTTGTAAATTACTTGCGTAAGTCAATTTATCTAAATTAACTATATTAGCCCATTTTAATTTTCGAGCTTGCAGTACAAAGTTAGCTCCAATAAAGCCTACTCCGCCTGTAACTAAGAACGTTGGCATTTCATTTTAGAAGGAATGGGAATTTCTTGCATTGTACATTTTTTCCCGATTTAATTAAGCTTGAGCTTTTACCGAGGATGAAATTCTACAGTGGTTGCTAAAATTTTGATGTCGTAATGACCAAAGAAATCATTACCGAGTAATCCGATTGGGGCTTTGGGTGCGATCGCAACTTCTATATTTTGCACTCTAGCCTCACCGGCTGTGATCAATTGTACTGTACTCACAGGCAACTGGATTTGGCTACCGTCGGCAATTTGCGCTGTCATGATTCCTGTAGTTTTGAGTTGCAGCGCGTTTGCTGTTGCCATCGTAATCAGGGTATTATTTGCCCCTGTATCGACAATCATCTCAACGGTTTTTTTGTTATTCAAGGTAACATCAATTACTGGGGTTCTACCTAAACGCCGTTTGATGGGAACACGAAATACTGTTTTTTCTGGTTGGGGAGATGTTGTTTTGTCACTGTTAACGCCACAGAGTTTTTCTAATTTAATGATTCTACCGGAGGCATTAATCATAAAACATTCCCCTGGATATTCAGCAGTTACATGATAGGGTAATGCTAAAAACATCAATGTTGGGAGGAATGGAATTAAAGCTAAATTAATAGTTTTAATTATCCTCTTGTTAGCGTTGATCATTTGATTCGATTTTTAATATTTAAATAAAATCTGATTTTTACCTAAGTAAGTCGGTGCAATAAAACCAAACTATGTGAAGAAAAGTAAATAAGGCTCAAACTCTTTCTCCCCCTGCTCCCTGCCCCCTGCCTTATTCCAACGATAATTATTTACGCCGACCTACTTATAGATTTATTAGGACTAAAGTCCTTACTACAAACTTTATGTTTTACGTCTAGCTATTTTATTTATATGAGGTGTAATTTATATATATTACATATATTTACTGAGTAATAGATTAAAGTTTACGTGAAGACTAGATAAAAGTACTGGAGAGTCGATAAAACTTTGGTAAATTCGGGTATTTTGCAACTTTAGCCACAGTTTGTAGCGGCAGATATAGCGGTGGCGATCGCCTGCTTCACAGCTATATCCTTTTGAGATACAATCACTTCTTCTGTAATCGTGCGTTGTGCGACTACTGCACACACAGCCGCCGCCGCCAAGCCATAGACTCCGGCCATTTTAAAGAGTGTGCCGCATTCCATTTCATAGTTCAAAATATTTAACCGCCGATATTCTTGAGTTATGCCTTGTAGCGATCGCATTAAATAAGGGTTAGCGGCATCGGTGCGTTCTTGTCCTTCATAAAACGTATCGACTGAAGCGGTAATTCCCACATAATACTCAATTTCTAATGCTTGTGCAGCCTTTGCCAAAGCCACCGTCAAAAAAGGATCGGCTGCGGCTGGATATTCCACAGGTGCAATATCATTAGCTGCACCTTGACGACACAACGCCGCACTACTAATTACAATACTACCGATGGGGATATGGGGTTGAATTGATCCACAAGTGCCAATACGAATAATTTGTTTTATTCCTACCTGCGCCAACTCATTCACAACAATACTTAAAGAAGGCGCACCCATACCACTAGTAGCTGATAAAATAGGGCGACCATTGGCTAAATATCCTAAATAGCTATGCAGTCCCCGATTTTCTGAAAGTAACCGTACATCCTGTAAATAAGTATGAGCAATCAACCTCGCACGCTCAGGATCGCCAGATAATAAGGTCATAGTAGGAGGTGTAGAACCTAAATCATCTTGCCCAAAGCCAATATGATAGAAACTTTTCCCGGACATATGATTAACAATATTTTGATACTGTTGTGATATTGCAGACTATATCAAAGTTCCGACTTTTCATCTTAATTACGAATTACGTTAGCGGAGCGGGACGAAGTCCATTACGAATTACGAATTATTACACAGTGATGGGAACTTCTACGGAGATATTACATCAGATTGCAGATTTTCTAGATGATGATTGGAGAGATAGTAACCAATCTCCTAGCTATTGGTATGAAGGGCGTTGTCTGCAAACTGGAGATTTACTCAGGCTACCTCGTACCCCTTTTGTAGAAGCGATCGCCTGTGGTTTAATGCAGCAATTAGCCAAAGATGAGCGTTATTCCTCTGAAGGCAAAATGTATGGTGTTTTGCTGGTGGAATTACCCACAGGTGAACAACGGGTATTAAAAGCTTTTTCTGGTTTGCTCAATGGTGCAAGTGTTGTTGATGGTTGGGTAACACCGATTCCAGGCAGAGAACAAGTAGCTTTACAAGAAGCCCAAACTTTAGCTGAGTTAGCAGCAATCAAGCAAGAACTGATTACCCTCCAACAATTACCAGCTAGACAAGAGTATGAAACCTTATCCCAGGAGTATGCACAAAAGTTACAACAAATGAGCGATCGCCATACTCATTCTAAACAGCAACGCCAACAAAAACGCCAGCAATTTTATGACACACTCACAGGTGCAGCCTTAACTTTAGCATTAGAACAACTAGATGAACAAAGCCGACAACAAGGAATAGAACGCCGCCACCTCAAACGCCAACGGGATGTAACCTTAGCAACTTTAAAACAGGCGATCGCTACCGCAGATATACGCATTCAACAACTCAAACAGCAGCGTAAAGTCATATCTCGACAACTACAAGCACAGATGCACGCCGCTTACTCCCTGATGAACTTTTTAGGGCAATCTTCATCATTACAGCAATTAATGCCTAATGGTTTACCCACAGGTACAGGGGACTGTTGCGCCCCCAAATTACTCCACTACGCCGCCACCCACGCACTTAAACCCCTAGCAATGGCAGAATTTTGGTGGGGAACATCTCATCAAGATCAAAAAATCCACCCACAAGGGGAATTGGGCATGGGGCATGGGGAAGAAGCTACCAATTTCCTATGCCCTATGCCCCAAGCGGCGGGGCAACTGTCCCTTTCCACCCACAAGGGGATGGAGTTTCCTACCGCTTTCAATAAACTCCAGGGAGAATTTTACGGTGCTTGTGCTGAACGCTGTCAGCCATTGATGGGGTTTTTGTTGGCGGGAGCAGGCTTATCAGTAATCAGTGATCAGTTATCAGTAATCAATTACCAGTCACTTAATAACTACCCCCTGCCCCCTGCCCCCTGCCCCCTGCCTCCTGCCCCCTGCCCCCTGCCTCTTGAAACCTGCCTCTACGAAGACGAATGGCTAATTGCTATCAACAAACCTGCGGGATTGTTATCTGTTCCAGGGCGTTATCTGCAAACTCAAGATAGTGTCGTCAGTCGCTGCCGTAATTTATTACCAGATGGCGATAGTTTAGCGGCGGTGCATCGCTTAGATCAAGAAACCTCTGGAATCCTGTTACTGGCGCGTGATTCCCAAACCTATCGTCAACTTAGTCAGCAATTCCAACGGCGACAAGTTCACAAGGTGTATGAAGCGATACTAGCAGGGATTGTCACCAAAGACACAGATTTGATTGAATTACCATTATGGGGAAACCCAGAAAATCGACCTTATCAGCAAGTTGATTGGGAACGTGGTAAACCCAGCGTGACACGTTTTCGGGTAATGGGGCGGGAAGAAAATTATACCCGTGTTGAGTTTGAACCATTAACAGGACGCACCCATCAATTGCGGGTTCATGCTTTGGTAGGATTAGGGGTGATGATTTTAGGCGATCGCCTGTATGGTTGCAATGCTGGGGCGACTCGCTTACATTTGCACGCCAGAGAACTCCGCTTTCAGCATCCTCACAGCCACGCAACTATTCATTTGCAGACTGAAACGCCGTTTTAATCTTTTTGCAGTTCTTAAGCAGCGTCATAGGGGCAGTTTTGCAATCCGATCAACCCACTCTTCTGCACTCGATACTGCCCAAATTAGCAACAGTTCTCTGACTTGCTAACTTAGCTGCCATCAGCTTATTGTACAAAGCAGGATCAGTACTTTGTAGGGGTTGGGGCATAGCATCAAAAGCGGCTTCCTCTGCTGCTAGGTAAGAATCTATCTCAACACGATTAGCTAGATAGAATGCGATGTCTACGACGGGCTACGCCTACGCGCCATAAACTTGTTCTAATGTTAGTAATGGAAAAGATTGAACAATGCTTTCAGGTGATAATCCACCCCGGAAGGCGTAAACAACAGAGTCGAGGGAAATTCGAGTTCCTTCAACCCAATAAGTATTGTTTCGATACTCTACATAAGATTTAGCTGCAACAACTGACATATATTTATTTTGCTTCTACCTACTTATAAACTTAATATATCAATTGGGTTCATGCTTTTGATTTTAGGCGATCGCCTATATGGTTGCAATGCTTGGGCGACTCGTTTACATTTGCACGCCAGAGAACTCCGCTTTCAGCATCCCCACAGCCACGCAACTATTCATTTGCAGACTGAAACGCCCTTTTAATCTATTTATACCCTGCGGTACACTGATCAGGCAACATCCAGCGTTCTAGGTTGAGGGATAGGTTCACCTTCTAATTGCCAAGCCTCTAAGTACATTTCAATTACTTCTTCCCCGTTGTGAATTGCTTCTTCACGAGTTCTTCCGTGAGTACAAGGCATCACAACTAGATCGGCAAATTCTGGGATGGTGACGAGGAAAAGCTGATCTTCATCAGACCATTGAATCATCATACTATACCGACTCATAACACCGCGAACAAAATTCTTAATTAAGGCCGATATCAATTCCATACATCTCAATCTATGCTGACAGAGTGGAATATTTAATCTGAAGTTATGTTAGCTGATATCTACGATGTTGTCATAGTTGGATCTGGGCCAATTGGTCTAGCAACTGCCATTGGTTTACGCAAGCGGGGAATTGAAAATATTTTGGTATTAGATCAAACCCGTGCTTTTCGTCCAGTTGGTCAAATTTTGGATTTGCTTCCCAATGGCTTAAAATCTCTGAAATATTTAGATACTGCTGCTTACGAAGCAGTTAAAAATACATCCCTTGGTTGGTTTAATCCTCAATCATCTCATTCAGGAGAAAATATTCCCAAACCTCTGCCAAAATGGTCTTATAGAAACTTGCAAGGAGAGATCA
>JBODRP010000100.1:0-16153 GCA_050633005.1 Trichormus sp.
ACTTGCCCTGAGCGAAGCCGTTGGCGCAGCCTCTCGCAGAGAAGGGATGCCCCATGCCCAATGCCCAATGCCCAATGCCCAATTCCCTTAAACCGAATAATATGGATTTAAACCGCTTCATCGAATCCACTAAAAACTGGGCGAAATCTACCCGGTTTTTACAATTTTTTGATAAATCTGAACCAACATCTATGAACGATTCCAAACCTCGTGACGTACAAATTCTGCCTATTGCTACAGATACTAAAGTTCTCAGAGCGCGTAGTTGGTCACGTCTGCGGTTTGAAATTGAATATGCTTTAGAAAGAGGTACTACCTCTAATTCTTATGTCATCGAAGGTGATAAAACTGCAATTACTGACCCCCCTGGTGAAACTTTTACGAAGATTTATTTGGAAGCATTGCAGCAGACGATCAATTTGAAACAATTGGATTACGTCATCCTGGGACATTTTAGCCCTAACCGTGTACCGACTCTGAAGGCATTGTTAGAAGTAGCACCGCAAATTACCTTTGTCTGTTCCCTTCCCGGTGCGGCTAATTTACGGGCGGCGTTCCCAGATGATAGCTTAAATATTTTGGTGATGCGGGGGAAAGAAACCCTTGATTTAGGTAAGGGTCATCTGTTGAAGTTTTTGCCTATTCCTAGTCCCCGTTGGCCGGAAGGACTTTGCACCTATGACCAACAAACGCAGATTCTCTATACAGATAAGTTGTTTGGGGTACATATCTGTAGTGATGATGTGTTTGATGACAATTGGCAATCTTTTAAAGAAGACCAACGTTATTACTATAACTGTTTGATGGCCCCCCATGCTATCCATGTGGAAGCAGCTTTAGAAAAAATTTCTGACTTACAAGTAAGAATGTATGGTGTAGGTCACGGGCCTTTAGTACGTAGTAGTTTAATGGCATTGACCCAAGCTTACGCTGATTGGAGTTTGGCTCAAAAAGACCGGGAAGTTTCTGTGGCGTTATTATATGCCTCAGCTTACGGTAACACTGCAACTTTAGCACAGGCGATCGCTCTGGGAGTGACTAAAGGTGGTGCGGCTGTCAATTCTGTTAACTGCGAATTTGCCACCCCGGAAGAAATTCAAGCAGCTTTAGAAAAAGCGGATGGTTTTCTCATCGGTTCTCCTACCATTGGCGGCCATGCACCTACCCCCATTAACACCGCTTTAGGCATTGTTCTCAAGGTGGGTGATAACAATAAATTAGCTGGGGTGTTCGGTTCTTATGGTTGGAGTGGTGAAGCCGTAGAAATGATTGAATGCAAACTCCGGGATGCTGGATATCGTTTTGGTGTGGAAACCCTGAAAGTCAAATTTAAACCCGATGATGTCACCCTGAAATATTGTGAAGAATTGGGTACAGATTTTGCTCAAACCTTAAAGAAAGCTAAAAAAGTCCGCTTACCTCAACAAGCTGCTACCCCTGTAGAACAAGCCGTAGGTAGAATTGTCGGCTCAGTATGTGTAATTACCGCTAAACATGGGGAAGTATCCACAGGAATGCTAGGGTCTTGGGTATCTCAAGCTACTTTTAATCCTCCTGGGTTGACGGTGGCGATCGCCAAAGAACGAGCTATAGAATCCCTCATGTATCCCGGTGGTAAATTCGCCCTGAATATTCTACCAGAAGGCAATCATCTGGAATACATGAAGCACTTCCGCAAAAACTTCAAACCCGGAGAAGAGCGTTTTGCTAACTTCACCACCACAGCAGCAGAAAACGGTTGTCTAGTCCTTGCTGATGCTCTTGCCTACTTAGAATGCTCCGTTGAGCAACGTATGGAATGTGGCGATCATTGGGTAGTGTATGCAACTGTTGACAATGGTAAATTACTGAAACCAGATGATGTCACAGCCATCAACCACCGTAAAACGGGTACTCACTACTAAAATAGGCAATTGAGTGTGGGGCATGGGGCTAATCAATTCAAAATTCAAAATTCAAAATTGAGGAATATTAGGGGATAGGGCATGGGGCATTGGGGTAAATATTTCTCCCCTGCTTCCCCTGCCTCCCCTGCTCCCCCTCCTCCCCTTGTTAACCCAACAGTATTGCCCTACCCCCTACACCCTAGCTTTGGTAAAATTTATACAGCTATTTGCTGTAAATATAATAGGGATTAAAATTAACGTCTAATTTGTCAATCAAAAATTTGAAATCAAAATTATGGAATCAAATCAGCAACATAATCGCCAGGAGGCTGATCAAGAGTTTCAAGCAGCCCTAGAAAAATTGCAAGATATCTTAACCGAAAGTGAGACTGAGGGTGAGACAATACCAAATATCTCTACTACTAACGACAATACAGTTGAACAGAATGAAGATGCAACTGATACGAATTTAGCAGCCTGGGAAGACGCAGTTGCTGATATTGAACAATATCTAGAAGGAAAAACAAAAAACAATTCGTAATTCGTAATTCGTAATACCGCTACGCGGCGTTTTGTAACGGCAATAATTTTGTAGGGACGGTTTCCGTCCACAAAACTTCCGGGGATTTTACTCAAGAATCAACACTTAACACTCATTACTCATTACTCATTACTTATTACTCTCGCCTTTGTCGCTGGGCTTCATATAACATTAAAGCAGCTGCGATCGCTACATTTAATGATTCTACTCCTGGACTCAGGGGGATTTTGACTTGGGTATCTGCCATTGCTGCTAAATCTGCGGATAAGCCAGCACCTTCATTTCCTAATAAAATCAAACTGGGTTTTTGCCAGTCTACTTCCCAATAGGTTGGCTTGGCGGTTGGTAAGGTGGCTATTACCTGCATTCCCGCCTGCTGACAATTTTTGACTGTGGTTTTTAAATCTGCACTCACTGCCGTAGCTAAACGAAACCATTGTCCAGCTGAAGCACGCAAAACTTTGGGATTATCTAAATCTACACTGTCTTGACTCAACCATAAACCCGACGCACCAGCCGCCGCCGCCGTGCGAATGATTGTCCCTAAGTTACCAGGATCTTGGATGGTTTCCAAGGCTAAAACTATCCCAGTATACGGCACTTGATTTTGCTGTTGGGCGCGTTTGGCTGTTGCTATGACTCCATCCGGTTGTACAGTAGTAGCGATCGCATTTAAAACTTCAGGGCTGACAATTTCAGAGCGATCGCATAAACTACAGGCTAAATCCCACAATTGGCTATGGTTGGCTTGCCATTCTGAAGTACAACACACCACCTCTAGGGGATAATTCACCGCGCAGGCTTCCTCTAACAAGTGCGTTCCTTCCAATAAAAACAACTCTTGCTTATGTCTTTCCTTGGTAGATTGCAGCTTGCGAATTTGCTTAACTAAAGGATTTTGTAAACTTGTTAGCACTACTTCATCTGATTAAACTTACGAGCCAGCCTAATACACTTTCTTTTGCTTTTCCCTTTTTAATGCGGAACCCGGGACTTGAACCCGGAAGCCTTGCGGCACTAGAACCTGAATCTAGCGCGTCTGCCAATTCCGCCAGTTCCGCTAGCAGTTTGCATATCCACAATTTATCATTATTGCTTAATTAATTTTATTTGTCAAGTACTTTAATAGAGATTGGGAACTAGGGACTGGGTGAGCGAAAAAAGGTGTGGGAGGTGTGGGAGGTGTGGGGAGTGTGGGGAGTGTGGAGGGTAATTTTTTGGATACGTAGCTAGAAATCCCACACAAAATTTCGTTCACCCCTAGGGACTAGGACAAACTGACAAACTAAGTTGAAACATGGGAGTTACCGGTTGCTTTCCATAAATAAGTTTAATTTAAGGACAAAAATAAAGACAATAATGTAGACAAATCGACTCTTTACTGTAGAATCAAAACCAACTTCTAACTTATAAAATTAAGTGTTTATTTTGGAGGTAGTATTATTAATCCTTCTAGCAGCCTACCAGATGCTAAACCTGTTGTTGAAGTAGACTCCTCAGTCTTGCAAATATGGGGTGGGCATCCTTTACAGGGTCATGTAAAAATTAGTGGGGCGAAAAATTCAGCCTTGGTCATCATGGCTGGAGCTTTGTTATGCTCAGGAGATTGTCGCATCCGTAACGTTCCCTTATTGGCAGATGTAGGACGGATGGCGGAGGTAATCTCAGCGTTAGGTGTACGTCTAACTAGAGACGCGGATATTTTAGATATTAATGCCAGCGAAATCGCCACATCCAAAGCACCTTATGAACTCGTTACCCAATTGCGGGCTAGTTTCTTTGCCATTGGCCCGATTTTAGCCCGTCTCGGAGTCGCACAAATGCCATTACCTGGGGGTTGTGCCATTGGTGCTAGACCAGTTGACCTCCACGTCCGAGGACTGCAAGCAATGGGAGCAGAGGTACAGATTGAACATGGTATTTGTAATGCTTATGTTCCTGGTACTAGTGGTAGATTAAAAGGAGCAAAAATCTATCTTGATACTCCCAGTGTGGGCGCAACCGAAACCTTGATGATGGCTGCGACTCTAGCCGATGGGGAAACCATTATTGAAAATGCGGCACGTGAGCCGGAAGTAGTTGATTTAGCTAACTTCTGTAATGCAATGGGAGCCAAAATACAGGGTGCTGGTACTAGCACTATCACTGTAGTTGGCGTTCCCAAATTGCATTCTATCGACTATTCAATTATTCCCGATCGCATCGAAGCAGGTACATTTTTAGTAGCGGGAGCTATCACCCGCTCAGACATCAGCCTTTCCCCAGTCGTCCCAGACCATTTAATTCCAGTCATTGCCAAGCTGCGGGATATTGGTGCAACCATCATTGAAGAAGCACCAAACTGCTTACGCATTCTACCGGCGCAAACCCTGAAGGCTACGGACATTGAAACCTTGCCCCATCCAGGCTTTCCCACAGATATGCAAGCACCTTTCATGGCTTTACTTGCCTTAGCAGAAGGCGACAGCATCATTAACGAAGCTGTATTTGAAAATCGTCTTCGTCATGCTTCTGAACTCAACCGCTTGGGTGCAGACATCCGGGTAAAAGGTAATACCGCCTTTGTGCGGGGTGTACCTATACTTTCTGGTGCGCCAGTGATTGGAACTGACTTAAGAGCATCAGCCGCCTTAGTCTTAGCGGGACTAGCCGCCGAAGGACAAACCACCATCCAGGGATTACATCATCTTGATCGGGGCTACGATCAAATTGATGTCAAATTGCAAAAATTAGGTGCGAAAATCCTCCGAATTGGCGATGTGTCAGCAGATACAGAAGCTGTAACGAATTAATGGGGACTGGAAGGTAGACAAGGTAGATAAGGTAGACAAGGGGAACGTCCGCCCCCTGCCCCCTACCCCCTACCCCAAATCGTTATACTAACTGTGGGAGGCTGTTGATATTTTGTTTTTCCAGTCGTCTAAATCATGTCTGTGCTTAAATCTTCGCTCATCGGTTTAAAAGCTGACTCCTTTCGTCATCCATTAGACTTGGAAGCTACGAAAACTCTCAAGCAGATACCAGGTTTGGATATGATAGTGCGAAACTTGCTAGGGCCAATGGCAGAGCAGGTTTTTTATGTTGAAAATATTGCTTCTAGTGTTTTGGTAGGTGAAAAGCAACTACCTGAGTTACACAACTTGTTAATAGAAGCTTGCAAGATTTTAGATATTGAACCGCCGCAATTATATGTTAGGCAACATCCTGCCCCTAATGCCTATACTTTTGCCATGCGGGGTAAGCAGCCTTTTGTGGTGCTACACACTTCTTTAATTGATATCCTAACTCCAGAGGAAATCCAAGCAGTAATTGCCCATGAGTTAGGACATCTCAAGTGTGACCACAGCGTTTATTTAACACCTGTCAATTTGTTAGTCTTAGCAGCAGCTATATTACCTAACGTTGGGGCTGTGATTGCCCAAAGTATACAAGCACAACTTTTAGAATGGGTACGCTGTGCTGAGTTTACCTGCGATCGCGCCGCATTACTAGCCACCCAAAATCCCCAGGTGGTAATGTCCGTATTAATGAAATTAGCCGGCGGTTCACCCACCCTCGCCCCCAAACTCAATCTCGATGCCTTCATCGCCCAAGCTCGTGCTTATGATGATATTAGTAAAACTGAGCTAGGGGAAATGGTGAAATTAGCCCGTACAGCCGAATTAACTCACCCTGTGCCAGTTCTTAGAGCCAGAGAAATTGACCGTTGGGCTAGTAGTCAAGAATATCAAACCTTATTACAAAATCACGGACAAACATACACCAGTGAACTAACACCCAAAGGTGGTTGGCGCAACTGGTAAGGTGTAAATAAATCAATTCAAAATTACCCCATGCCCCATGCCCCATGCCCCATGCCCACAATTCTTTAATTTTGAATTTTGAATTTTGAATTTTGAATTTTGAATTGATATGCCCCTACAACTTCGCTAAAATCTCCGGTAGCAAATGTCCAGGCACTTTAGATAGTGCCAAATTTTGCCCTTGAATACCTAATTCATTGTGAAACGCTCGGACTGTTTTCACGACATAAGCAAAAGTTGTTTGGTAAGCTTCCGGTTGTTTGCTTAAACCATTTAAGGCTAGCAAATGATTATCTAATGCGGCTTCTAAATGTTGCGATCGCAATGTTTTATCACCATTAAAGGTATTATCTGTAACTAACTGATAATGAGCTAGTCCTAAATTATTGTAAGTTGCAAATAAATCAAAGCTTAACGACCCACTACCGAGGGAACTAGCTAATGCCACTGCTTCTTCATACGCGTGAATAGATAGTTGCAATAACTTTTGTCGGGCTTGTTTAGGAGTTTGAGGCAAGTTTGCTAAATGCCAATAAGCTGTACCCAAATTATTTTGTGTCGCTGCACACGCACTAGGAACATGAGCCGGAGTCCGATATTTTAAAGCTTCAGAGTACACATCAATAGCAGACTGGAGATTTGAGTCTGGTTGTTCATACTGTGCTAAGTTCCAGTAAGCTGTACCGATATTATTTTGAATCATCCCATACTTAAGCGGTTCTGTTTGGGGATTGTAGTAAGCTAATGCTTGTTGATAAGCTGCGATCGCTTTCTTTAAATGTACGACCGGCTGATTATATTGTGCTAAATGCCAGTAAGCAGTACCTAAATTATTTTGGCAAGCCGCATACTTTAAAGGATCTGATTCTACTGTCCTATAACGCAACGCTTCCCCATAAGCAAAAACCGCCTGTTGCCAATTCTCCGCCGGACTGGTAAACCGTGCTAAATCACCATAGGCTGTACCCAAATTATTTTGCACCCGTGCATAAGTATCTAAATGCGTCTCTGGGGAAATCATTTTTAACGCCAATTTATAAAACTCAATCCCCTGTTCTATATAACTTTGCCCTTCTTCTACATTGGGTGGCGTGCGATACAACATCCAATAAAGTGTACCTAAGTCATTTAAAGTATCTGGTAGTTGGGGTGATTTTTCATCGTAAGTAATTGCTTCCTGATAAGCAATAATTGCCACCATTAAATTTTCTAAATTTGACTGTCCTTGCTCAATTTGTAGACGATAGAGATTACCCAGTTGGTGATAAGCAGCCGCTAAAATTTCCCCATTAGCTTTTTGTGCGTGTAATCTTTCAATCTCTAAAAGTAGTTCTTGTGGTTGCCACTCATCTTCACTTTCTGTATGCTTGATGGTGTTAATTGTTGCCAACACCAGGTCTACCAATTCTTGACTCACATGAGTCAATGTAGACAAGGATAATTTTTCAACTTCACCAGACCTAATATCACCTGGTTTTTGTTGATTAGTAGATTCTTGAGCAACTGACTCTAAAGACTCCTGTTGTGAATTTGTGTAATTAACTAATGTTTGTGCTGGGAAGTTGAGGCCTTCCCTAAACTCAAGTTCTGTATTGGCTGTAGTTCTAATTTCTGTTTCCATACCAGAATCATCTAACAAACTCTGGGAACTAGGAAACCTTTCTGGATGGGATGTATTTTGGGTTGCGGGTGTCGGTTCTCCCGCAAATACAAACACACCAGTACGCCAACGCCAAAACTGTGGTGCAGACTGCTGAATAGCTAATAACCAGGGACGCGACACCCACAACAGCACACTAGATTCTAGAAAACGGCTCGATTCCTGCGCCAAAAAGTATTGTTCGCTTAAGCGTAAATAATGCAAAAATAACCGTTGACTGGCCACTGATTGTTTAGTCAACTGTTCCACACCCACAATTTGAAAGGTTGGTATTGGTAATGGTCTTCCCGGTGTATCCTTTGATGCACCTACCACTGGTGGAGGATAATCATTCAGCCATTGATTAATTTGTTCTATAGGATTTGGCTCATTTAGATTTAACCGCAAAGTCACTAATCGGGGATAGGCTGGTGTACTAGTTTCCTGTCCATTAGCTGGCTGATACAGCACTTGTCCCACAGGATAAGCCAATGTAGAGTGCAGTCTGGCAGCAACTTGATTTCTTAAGTGTAAATCATCACATACAGCCAAAAAAATCTGTCGCCGTAAACCAAGACTCAAGGCAAGTTTTAGGCGATGATATACTTGCCGATTCCAAGCAGAATTATCGGAGTGTGGGGTATCATTCACGCTCATGAAAGCTCAACGGCCAAAGTACAACCACAATTAGTTTAAACTTTCTACAAGGTACATCCAAGCAATATTAATGTCTAAACTATGACTATGAACAAGTGGTTATTACTATAATCAGGATAAATATATACGAAATTTCCTACTGTTTATCTGGATTTGTTAAGTTTTTATGAAAACACTTGTATAAAATATTCTTCTAGGATAGAAAAATCAATCTTAACAAAAAATAAAGAAACAGGTTTCTAGAGTAAGGAAACCTGAATCAACTTGAAAGACAAGATTAGAAAAGTTTGTGTTTTCAGCTGAGGTTAGAAACAGAGAAGGCGACAAAAATTAAACCACCTACTAAAGTCGCAGCAGCAACTCCTAAAATGACATAGTTTCGCTTCTGTGTAGCGGTAGGAGGTTCTGCTTGGTAAATCTTTGGTTCTTTAGCAAAATTATTTAAAAGTCCGCCTTCTTCGCTGGTATAGGGCATGAATTATTTCCTTACGCTCAATCTTTTATCTCATTTTATAAAGATATATCTTGAGTCCTCACCATAATAGATACAAATCCTTACATTACTCAATCATCCTTATTACAGGCATAGGAATTTGATTTGATTTCTGAAAAAATCTAAGTATAAGTATGTAGTATATGTAGTGGCGTGGCAAGCCTTAAATGTTGCAAAAAAATTGTAGGTTGGGTTGACGTAAGGAAACCCAACACCAATATCTATGTTGAGTTTCCGAGTTCATGTTGGGTTTCACTGCGTACCACTCCGTGGAAGCAAGCTACAACCCAACCTACATCTAATGCACAAATTTAGCCTTGCCACGCCAGTAGGGTGTGTTAGGCGTAAGCCGTAACGCACCCTACTGGACTGACAAGCCTAAAATGATGGATTAGGCGTAGGTTGGGTTGAGCCTTTGCGTAGGCGAAGCCTTCCCGCAGGGTAACCCAACGCCATAACCAATGTTGGGTTTCCTAACGTCAACCCAACCTACATCTAAAATAGTACAAAAATACAGTTCTTGTGGTGTGGGCATCTTGCCTGCACTGGACAGGCTAGAAGCCCATCCCACAAGAGATTTTTAATGCAATATTTTAGTCTAGCGCGCCACTACTTAATATTTACTTTATAAATAGGCTCTTATGCTAGGTCGTCTAGCCGTCTAAAGATTTATTTCGTTCTACATTACTTCAAAATATTAAATTTGCTTTTATGGTGAAAAATTGGTACATGGTTGTGGCGATGCTTGGTCTATTGTTAACTGCTAGTCTAAGTATTACTCCATCTCCATCTATTGCGGAAGAAATTTGTAGAAATATAGGGTTTGTACCACCTAGTGAGACTACTAGGCTGGTGAAATTTGATAAATTTGGTATCCAAATCAAGATGCCTTCTAATTTCAGAACAATGCTTTTAAATGATGGCACTCTAGAAATTATTGATTCAGCAACGTTTGAAATATTGCAGTGTAAGGCGAGAGGTGGAAAAGTTTTATTCCCTCATGGTTATGCACCTTTTAGGATTAAACTCATTCCAAATCCCCAAGATTTAACCCCATTGGATTTCGCCAAAAGAGTTCGTAAATATCAAGGAAAAACTTACACTTACAAATTAGATGGTATAGATGTGGTAATTATTGAGTCTATATCTCAAATGGCGGTAGGTGCATGGTTTATTGTCCCTGGAATCAATGGTGTGGTAGAGATGGAAACCTCTTGTGATTGTGAAACTACTAAGGAAGATATGGTTTTGCAACTAGATAATACAGAGTTAATAAAAAAAGAAGTTGATGGGAATGGTTGAGGTAAGGTATGAGAGCTTGGTGTTTCTGGCTGAATTTGCGGTTATTGAGTATCCTTGTTTACCTTTCTAGCTGTGCAATCCTTTTAACTAATCGTACCAGTCAGAGGAGAACTAGCACTGGCGTGGGTTTTGATGGGCATTCTTCCAGCTAAATAGGCAAGACGACCGGCTTGTGCGGCTAAATTCATAGCACGCGCCATTGCTGGGGGATTTTGAGCTAATGCGATCGCACTATTAATTAATAGCGCATCTGCACCTAATTCCATAGCTTGCGCCGCTTCGGAAGGTGCGCCAATACCAGCATCTACAACTACAGGTATTTGGGCATTTTCAATAATGATCTGAATATTCGCTGTTGTTTTTAACCCTTGTCCCGAACCAATGGGAGATGCTAAAGGCATGACTGTAGCACACCCCACCTCTTCTAAACGTTTGGCTAGCATAGGATCAGCATTAATATAAGGCAACACCGCAAAACCTTCTTTTACCAGTTGTTCGGCAGCTTGCAGTGTGCCAATGGGATCGGGAAGTAAATATTTAGGATCTGGTATAACTTCTAACTTGACAAAGTTATTATCTTCCTGTCCCAATAGTTTCGCCATTTCTCGTCCCAAACGTGCCACCCGAATCGCCTCTTCTGCGGTTTGACAACCTGCGGTATTGGGCAACATCCAAATTTTTGACCAATCTAAAGCTTCCGCTAAACCTTCATGTCCTGGTGCTTTAGTTTGCACCCGTCGCACCGCTACGGTGACAATTTGACAACCACTAGCCTCTACACTTTGCTGCATATCTTCGATGCTGCGATATTTGCCTGTACCAGTCATCAAGCGGGAATGAAAGTTTTTACCAGCGATAATTAGGGAGGTGTCGGGACTGGGGATTGGGGATTGGAGACTGGGGACTGGGGAATGTATGAGCATGGGGGTAGATGGCTGTTTTTGAAAGCGGGAATAGTGAAAATGGGACAGGAGAGGGTCTAATTTTTGCTCCCAAACTAAATCAGCGATCAGTTTAGCAGTTATGGGTGCAAGTAAGATCCCATTGCGGTAATGACCTGTAGCTAAGGTGAGGTTTGGACAGTGGCTAGTGCCTAAAATGGGCAATTCATCAGGAGTGCCAGGGCGAAATCCCCACCAAAATTCTTGAATGGGATAATGCTGTAATTGGGGATATAAGCGAATTGCTCCTTGAAGTAAAGTTTGAATGCCATCTGGGGTGTTGTGGGGAGTAAAACCCACATCTTCACTAGTTGCCCCAATAATAATAGAACCGTTACGCCTGGGTACAATGTAAATATTGTCTCCAAATAACACCCGCTTTAAAGGCAGTTCCGGCAGAGATTCGGGAACTCGGACACTTAACATTTGCCCTTTACGGGGAAATACGGGAATCGGCAGTAATTCATTTGACCAAGAACCCGTAGCCAAAACATAATGGTCAGCCCGAATGAGTCCCATGTTGGTTTGGACACCGACAACCCGTCCTTGTTGTTGTAAGAAAGCTTCCACCGTGATTCCATCCTTGAGTTCCACACCCAAAGACTCAGCAGCCGTCCACAACACATGAACTAAAGCCCGATTATCAACTTGGGCATCCTCTGGATACCACCAACCGCCAACGACATCTGCTCCCAACCCTGGCTGATATTGATGGATAGCTGTTTTATCCAACCAGTAAGCAGGCGATTCCCCCTTGTCTACCTTGTCTACCTTGTCTACCTTGTCCCCCTTGTCCCCCTTGTCTCCCCTATCTCCCCCCTCATAAACAGGTGCTAAAATCCCACAAGCCCAGTAACCAGTATTTAAACCTGTTAAATCTTGTAGTTTTTGCGTCCAGTCTGGATATAATGAGCGCGATCGCCAACACAAAGATTTCATCGCCCTATCGGTGATTTGCTCCGCATCTGGGGCTAACATCCCGGCGGCGGCGTGGGAAGCAGCACCCTGAAAATCACGACAAAGCACGGTGACATTTTTTGCACCGCGCCACTTCAATTCAACGGCGATCGCCAAACCAATAACGCCGCCACCAATAATTACAATCTCACCAGCCATTAGTTAGTAGTCATGAGTCATTAGTCATTAGTCATTAGTGGATAACTAATGACCTATAAATTGTAACCAACAACTAGTCACACCAGAGAACAAGCACAGCAGCACAGGAGCTAAATCAGTAAACAATTATCACTCACTTGATAACTGTTCACTGAAATCATGCCCCATACCCAATTACCACAAAGCCCGAATTGGTTCTCGATTTGTGGTACTAGGTGAAGTCGTGGTTGACTGTACTTCCGTTGCTGTGTCGGAAGTATTGTTATTGTCAGAGGATGAAGATGATTCGTTGGTAGGGTTATTTTGAGCTACGTTTGTCCGGCTTGTAGATCGGCGATCCTCTTGAGTAACATTACCTCTCTCTTCATTACTAGTATCACTAGCGTTATCATTTGTGTTGAAATCTTCTTGAGGTACATTATTTCTATTGCCAGAGGTATTAGCATTACTTCTAGTGTTACCGGGTGTGGAACTATTAACATTAATGTTCGCAGGTAACACTTTTGATGCTTTATCACCTGGAGTGTTGCTAGTGAGTTTTTGTCCTTCACGCATAGGAAAATTAATGCCTAGTAATGTACCCATTAAAATGGCCAAGCCTCCAGCCATTAAAACTAGCGGTGTCCATCTGCCCATCTTGATTGTCTCCTTTTTAACCTAACCTTCTGGTTGCCACAGGACTTGAGAACCTTGACCCCAAAATCCGTCAAATTTAGTTACTTTTACATCGCCTAGTACTTGAGTCTGACAGGCTAAACGCAGGTCTTTTGTAGGAGAATGGGGAGGAAGCGATCGCCGCGTTTGATCACGCCAATTCGCTGCTGACACCTCACCTTCTACTTTGACCGCACAGGTTCCACAACTACCAATTCCTCGACAGTTTATTAGCCTAGCACCGCCATTGTAGAGGTCGATACCATTTTTTAGCAGAATTTCGCGTAAATTAGCTCCGCTATTACACTCAATTATCCGACCCTGAGCTAGTACCCTAGGCATATTCTAATCACCAAATAGACTTTTTGTTGTATCTTTGCACATTGCCTTTCAAGTTGTATCCACAGTTTGAGTTTTATGACCATGAATCCCTTACCCCACATTTGGCTTTATGACACCACACTACGGGATGGCACTCAGCGCGAAGGGTTATCAGTTTCCATAGAAGACAAGCTACGCATTGCTTATAGACTTGACCAATTAGGAGTTCCTTTTATTGAAGGCGGTTGGCCTGGGGCAAACCCTAAGGATGTTCAGTTTTTCTGGCAACTACAAGAGAATCCGCTTAAACAATCAGAAATTGTGGCATTTTGTTCAACTCGTCGTCCTCATACAACTGCCGCCGATGAACCAATGCTACAAGCCATACTGACTGCTGGTAGTCGTTGGGTAACGATTTTTGGCAAATCGTGGGATTTACACGTCACATCAGGTCTAAAAACCACTTTAGAAGAAAATTTGGCCATGATCCGCGATACTGTCGAGTTTTTTCGCTCTCAAGGGCGGCGGGTAATTTACGATGCTGAACACTGGTTTGATGGCTACAAGCATAATCAAGACTATGCTCTACAGACATTAAAGGCAGCAATGACATCTGGTGCAGAATGGCTAGTTCTGTGTGACACTAATGGCGGCACTTTACCCCATGAAGTTAGTCAAGTTGTCCAAGATGTAGTAAAGGCGACTAAGGGCTGGGGAATGGTGAGTCAGGGCAGTCTTTTTGGTTTCCAAAATGAGCGACTGACTGGGAAAGATTCTTCCCAATCACCAGTCCCCAATCCCCAATCCCCAATTCCCCAAATCGGTATTCATACTCATAATGATTCAGATATGGCGGTAGCCAATGCTTTAGCAGCAGTTATGGCAGGGGCAACAATGGTACAAGGCACCATTAATGGTTACGGTGAACGGTGTGGCAATGCTAACCTATGTTCACTTATTCCTAATTTACAGCTAAAACTTGGTTATAGTTGTATTGCTGAACACCAGCTGCATCAATTGACAGAAGCTAGTCTGTTTGTTAGTGAAGTAGTTAACTTAGCTCCTGATGAACACGCGCCGTTTGTAGGACGCTCGGCTTTTGCCCATAAAGGGGGTATTCATGTTTCAGCTGTAGAGAGAAATCCCCTCACTTATGAACACATTCAACCGGAACAAGTAGGGAATCGTCGCCGCATTGTGATTTCTGAACAGTCGGGGATTAGTAATGTGTTAGCCAAAACCCGCACCTTGGGCATTGAACTGAACAAGCAATCTCCAGAGGCTAGGCAAATTCTCCAGCGTCTCAAAGAATTAGAAAGTGAAGGGTATCAATTTGAGGCGGCTGAGGCTAGTTTTGCTCTATTAGTGTACGAAGCTTTGGGCGATCGCCAAAAATTTTTTGAAATTAAGGGTTTTCAAGTCCACTGTGATTTAGTGGAGGGTAAAGAAACTAGCAATGCTCTAGCTACAGTCAAATTAGCTGTCAATGGTGAAGATAAACTAGAAGCCGCCGAAGGAAATGGCCCTGTTGCCGCCTTGGATGCAGCTTTACGCAAAGCTTTGATGAATTTCTATCCTCAAATCGCCAATTTTGAGCTAACAGATTACAAAGTGCGGATTCTCAACGGACATCGAGGAACAGCATCCAAAACCCGTGTTCTAGTCGAATCTGGTAATGGTTCTCAACGCTGGACGACTATTGGAGTCTCGACCAATATCTTAGCAGCGTCCTATCAAGCAGTAGTCGAAGGGTTAGAGTATG
Organism: Trichormus sp.; assembly: GCA_050633005.1. Classification (GTDB taxonomy): domain Bacteria; phylum Cyanobacteriota; class Cyanobacteriia; order Cyanobacteriales; family Nostocaceae; genus Trichormus. The sequence goes on from JBODRP010000100.1 coordinate 15,116, forward strand.
GTTTATTACAAGAATTAATCAGTAAAACCCCTGTCACTCATCGGAGCATTTAACAATTCAAAATTCAAAATTCAAAATTCAAAATTCAAAATTAAAGACAGTTGGAGTTGGGGTCTTTAACACTTGAATTGACGATAAAGTTTATGAACTCAGAGTCCCGAAGATTAGATATATATTCGAGACTCTGCCCACTTTTTAATTACGAATTACGAATTACGTTAGCGTAGCGGGACGAAGTCCATTACGAATTAGCTTACTGATTCTGGCCCAGTAGCCACAGGTACATCTGATTGAGTGCTGTACTCAGTCCAAGAACCTTCATAAACTCGCACTTTGGGATAACCGAGCAAATACTTTAACACCACATATTGTAGAGTGGCTTCCTGTCCTGTGCTGCAACTGACAATAATGTCATCAGCAGGAGTAATTTTTTTGTCAGCTAGAATTTGTTTAATTTCATCGACAGATTTGAACTTGTGAAGATTTTGAGGATCTGTAAAGCTAGTCCAAGGAATATTTCGCGCACCTGGAATATGTCCATTCCGTACCCAGAGTTTTTCCTTTCCTTGGAATAAATCTGGTGGTCTAGCGTCGATAAATGTCATACCTTTTTTGCCAATCAGCTTTCTGACTTCACTTAAGGAGACACGTACAGCAGGATTATACTTGACTGTGAATTTACCTACTTTATATTTAGGAAATTCCTTAGCAACTGTTTGAGATGCAGCAGCATAACCTTTGTAGCCACCATCTAAGATAGCTATATTCTTCACTCCAGAACGCTCTAGCAAATAAGCCACCATCGTTGCACCTAGGACATCGATGCCATCAGAGTAAACGAGTACACGGCTATTATCAGTTACGCCTGAATTAGCAAATATTTTTCCTAAAGTTGGATTGTCCCAATATTGTACCGGTAGACCTTCCCTCGGGCCACGAAAGGCTTTATCAGGAATGTTGACTGCTCCGGGTAAGTGACCAGCTATATACTCTAGAGCTGGATTACGCACATCTAAGATCCTCAGATTAGGATCTTTA
>JBODRP010000101.1:0-16149 GCA_050633005.1 Trichormus sp.
TGTAATGCAGAAAATTCAAAAAAATTTTTTGCAAAATAATGATAATTTAATGGGCGTACTTTCTGCTCATTATTGGTTAATAGAACAATTATTAAGCTCCTTAAGAAATCAGCTAAATATGCTTTTATGGGAATTAGCTTCCCTATTTCCGGCTGGGTTTTTGGTTACTAAAATATATCAGCTAAATATATTTAATGTTGGTAGTAGTATATTTTTGTTAATTTTGACTTGGTTAGGAATAGCTTTACTAGTTATTTTGAGTAGATATATATTATTTAATCAACTACAAAAACGGGTGGGAATTAATTATCAGTATCTCAATTGGTTAGCATGGGGAATAAGTTGTATAATTCCAGCGATCGCTATAATTTTAACCCAACAAATTCAGCCAATTGATATGATATTGTTTCCAATTATATCAGCAGTTGCACCCCTAATTGTTGGGAAAATTTTTAGGTTACTTGTTCCGCCAACTATGAAGTTAATTGTACGTCGTTTTTTATGAAAGGGCGTAGGGTTATAGGGGTGTAGGGGAGAACAATTCTTTAATTTTGAATTTTGAATTTTGAATTTTGAATTGATTAGCCCAATGCCCAATGCCCCATGCCCCATGCCCAATTACGAATTAATTAACTGCCAACATTGTTGAGCGATCGCCCAATCTTCTTGAGTGTGTATTACTAACACTCTGACTGTAGAATCAGGAGTGGCAATATCTTCATCTACAGGTTTATTTTGATTTTTCTCGGGGTCGATTTTTAAGCCTAAAAAGCTAAAAGCTTCACAAGCGGCTTGACGGATACCGGCAGATTTTTCACCAATACCTGCGGTGAAAATTAAAACATCTAATCCTCCTAAACTAGCTAGCATAGAACCTATTTCGGACTTGAGGCGATGTATGTAAATATCCCAGGCTAATTGAGCGCGATAGTTCCCTTGATTAATGGCTTCTATGACTTGGGGTACATCGCTAGATACGCCGGAAATTCCCCTGAGTCCTGAAGCTTTGTTTAACACATAATCTAGTCTTTCGGCAGAGTAATCATGTTGGCGCATTAGGTAAACTAGAATACCTGGATCTAATGAACCGCAACGGCTACCCATCATCAAGCCATCTAGAGGTGTAAAACCCATTGTAGTGTCAATACTGCGACCATTTTCTATGGCTGTTAGAGACGCACCATTACCAAGGTGACAGCTAATAATTCTTAAAGATGCTAAATCTTGACCGAGGATTTGCGCTGCACGCTGAGAACAGTATTGATGACTAATACCATGAAATCCATAGCGGCGGATACCTTGTTCTACCCACTCATAGGGGCCGGGATAAATCGCGGCTGCATCTGGGAGAGTGGCATGAAATCCGGTATCAAATACTGCTACTTGGGGAACATTGCCTAAGCTGTTTTCAATGGCTGCAATCCCTTCTAAGGCGGCTGGGTTATGGGCTGGAGCTAGGTTAGAGAGACGGGCGATCGCCTGTTTAACTTCCTCAGTAATAATTACACTATGACGGTAATTTTGTCCACCATGTACTATCCGATGCCCGACGACATCAATTTCTGATAATTCACCAATTACCTTGGTAGCACCACGACTGAGAGTATAGAGCATATAGGCAACGTGTGCCTGTCGAGAGTCACCATAGATAGATTCATGGAGCTTTTCACCCGTGGCGGTTTGCACCTCAATTTCTGCCACACCCCTGTCTTGAATCCAATTAACTTTGCCTTCCCAAAGTGGTTGGGGTGCTTCATTGGGGATGGCATCATGAGGGATTTCATACAGGCAGCTTTTTTGGCTGCTAGAACCGGCATTCAAAACTAGTACTTTCATTACTTTTTCAGATTTTAGGTTAGTGAAGTTTGAACTATATCGTTTCTTGATTTGAAGTATTTATTAAACTTATTACCGATAGTCAGGGAGAAGCAAAGACGTGAATCGTTTCCAGAAGCTATCCTCAATTGCATTACTAGTATTAGCTTTTGTTTATCCGCCTGGAATAGCTGAAGCTAAAGAAAATATTCAAAATCATCTTGTCACTGAGCAGAGTATTGATGCAGAGACAAACTTGGTTGGAGGTAACAGCGAAGAACTTTTGCTAGCTCACAGACGGTATAGACGGCATCATTATCACAGACGGTATAGACGGCATCATTATTACAGACGGAATAGACATCATTATTATCGCCATCGCCGACGCTATCGTAATAGACGTTATTACGGTCAATACTACCGAGATGGACAATGGGAACTAGTCCGCGATCGTCATGGTAGATTAATTTATGATTGGTCGCGCTATTAAAAAACACAGAAAGCAAGCAGAATTAATTAACAAGTAGTTGATTTTTGATGCTTTTTCCCAGAAAATAACACATACCTTGTTTACTTTTAGGGGTAATAGTTGTTGGCTAATACCTCTTTTTTTGCTAATTTAAGTCAAATAATATATGACTTATACCCATTTTGGATTTTGGATTTTGGATTAAGGGACTTCCAACTAAAAAAATATACAATCGCTGTGGTAAGCAGGGGGCAGGAGGCAGGGGGCAGGGAGCAGGGGGAAAAATCAAAATATTCTTTCTCGGAAATTGGATAATTTATTTTCTGGAAGTCCCTAAAAGCCTAGATCCTTAGTCTATTCCAGAATCTCGAAACAATACTACCTATCCCAATTCGGTATTATATTTAATTTTTGAATAGATAAGTAGATATGTAGCACCTCCTGCAAAGCTTCCCGTGCGTTAAGGCTTACGCCTAACACAACGGCAATATTGCAGGAGGAAAATCCACACTGCAATTTGCCTACCCTACATATAATGAGATTTTTTTATAAAGATTAAAGCATATTTTTGATTATTAATAAAACATAGTTAAATTTCAAAAAATTTATTTTTATTTTACATAAATATCTGTCTGATGATAGAAGTTTAGTCTCTTGTTGATGGGGTGGGGTGTGTTACCAAAATTTTTTTACAGAGGAAAATAAAGTGAAAAGTTTATAACAGCTACAGCAGATTCGATGTTGATGAGGTACAGCAACTGATTGAAAAAAGTAATGAGTAATGAGTAATGAGTAAGAAATTTACTTATTACTTATTACTTATTACTTATTACTCCTGGTGTACCTCACTTACTTCAAAAGTGCTGTATCTGCGATCGCAGTATTGCTATGTGCTTTTGTTGATTGGCGTTGACAGTCAACTGCTAACAGTCAACTGTCAACAATCAAATCCTAATGACTAGCTACCACTTCCCCTTCCAAAGAAGTGAGTCTTTCTGCCAAAAGTTTTTCTAAATCTTCAAGTGCTTTAGTAAAGCCTTTGATCCCTTCGTCAAGTTTGTCGTTAGCCATGCGGTCAGCAACGTGCATTTTGTCGAAGGAGGCTTTGTCCATAGTTATTTTTGCTACGCCAGAAGTAGCTGCTTTAGCCGGGTCGAGTTTACGGGGTAATTCGCCGATGGTGGCTTGTAATTCACCCAATAAAGCCGGGGAAATAGTCAATAAGTCGCAACCTGCCAGTTCAGTGATTTCGCCAATGTTACGGAAGCTTGCGCCCATAACTTCGGTTTTATAACCAAATTTTTTGTAGTAGTTGTAGATTGTAGTAACTGACAATACACCGGGGTCTTCCGCAGAGGGGTAGCTATCTCTGCCTGTTTCTTTTTTGTACCAGTCAAGAATACGTCCGACGAAGGGAGAAATCAAAGTCACACCAGCTTCCGCACAAGCGATCGCCTGATGCAATCCAAACAGTAAAGTTAAGTTACAGTGAATCCCTTCTTTTTCTAGGATTTCTGCTGCTTTGATACCTTCCCAGGTAGCCGCAATTTTAATTAAAACGCGCTCTGGGGTAATACCAGCCGCTTTATACTGAGCAATCAATTCCCGTGCTTTAGTCACAGTAGCTTCAGTATCGTAGGATAAACGAGCATCGACTTCTGTAGAGACACGGCCGGGGATAATTTGCAGAATTTTCAGACCAAAAGAAACCGCCAAACGGTCAAAAGCCAGAGTCACGATTTGACTTTGGCTAGCACTTGCGCCGGCATCTTTTTTAGCTTGCAGTAAAGTTTGGTCAACAATTTCTTGATATTCCGGCATTTTAGCCGCCGCAGTAATTAAAGAAGGATTAGTAGTAGCATCTCGTGGTGTAAACTTAGCGATCGCTTGAATATCGCCTGTATCTGCCACCACAACAGTCATTTCTCGCAATTGTTCTAGTAAATTTTTAGACATAAAATACTCCATGATTGTTCTTGATCTGGTATCTGTTGGGCATTGGGCAGAAAAAAGTCAAAAATTCTTTAATTTTGAATTTTGAATTTTGAATTTTGAATTAGTTTGCCCCCTGCCTTCTTCAATAAGGATTTACACTTCCCCTGTTCTTCACACCCGTTCTTCTTCCTGAAAATTCTGATTTTGGCAATTTTTCTTAACGATTGCCGATTGGCTGAAGCCTCAGCCTAATTTTAAGGGTGTTAAGCAGTAATTGGTTGTCCGATAGAATGCACTTTAATTAAACTAGTTGTTCCTGATTTACCAATTGGAACTCCAGAGGTAATAACTACCTTATCTCCTTCATGTACTAGACCTGTTCTGAGAATAGTGCTGACTAAATTCGTAAACATTTCTTCAGCATTGTAAACAGGTGGAATTAACAATGGTTCAATACCCCAAGATAATGCCATTTGATGATAGGCGGTTTCATCGGGAGTTAAAGCGAAAATTGGGGTTGTGGGGCGATATTTAGAGACGAGTTTGGCTGTTCCTCCCGATGAGGTGTTACACAAAATCGCCTTTGCACCGGTTTCGTAGGCGATGCGACAGACGGCTTCTGCTACGGATTCTGTGACACTGAGACTACCTGCATCATGTGTCCAGCAGTGTCTACTACCCTCTTGCAAAGACTTTTCTGTAGCGATCGCAATATTGTGCATCACCTGGACTGCGGCGATCGCATATTCTCCTACAGCCGTTTCCCCGGAGAGCATGACGGCATCTGTACCATCCAAAATGGAATTAGCTACGTCTGTAGCTTCGGCACGGGTCGGATCAGGTGCGCTAATCATCGACTCTAGCATTTGGGTGGCAGTAATCACCGGCTTACCCGCCTGATTGCAACGACGAATGATATCTTTTTGAATCAGGGGAACTTCATGGATGGGCATTTCTACCCCCAAGTCGCCACGGGCAATCATCACACCATCGGCGGCGGCAATAATGGCATCAATTTGTTCCACTGCTTCGGGACGCTCAATTTTGGCAATTACCCGAATTGATAAACCTGCCGATTCAATCATGCGTTTAGCTGGTTCTAAATCGTAGGGTGACTGCACAAAAGAAACCGCCACCCAATCAACACCCATTTCCATGCCAAAGCGCAAATCCTGCAAGTCCTTTTCGGTGATGGAACTCACAGGTAAACGAGTTACAGGAAGGTTTACCCCCTTGCGGGTGGAAATTACCCCACCAGTCTTCACTAAAGCATGAATGCGATCGGCATCCCGATCGCACACAATCATCTTTACCCGACCATCATTAATTAAAATCGGCTCTCCCGGTCGTACCATTGCGAACAAAGTCGGCAAAGGTAAAGGTAATTCCTGGATATTGTCACCCTTCTCTTTCAAAACAAAGGTAACTTCATCACCAGCTTCCACCGTCAAACCTTCCGGGGGTAAAGTTCCCAACCGAATTTTCGGCCCACATAAATCCTGCAACAGAGCTACAGGTCTTTGCTCATCAGCACTAATTTGCCTTATATACTGAGCGGTTTGAGCATGAAAGTCATAAGCTCCGTGGGAAAAATTCAACCGCGCCACATTCATCCCGGCCTCTACCAATGCTTGCAGTCTGTCTGGTGCAGAGGTAGCAGGGCCTACAGTACAGATAATTTTTGTTCGACGCATAGATGTTAGGGAATGGGGTTAAGGGAATGGGGCAGGGGGCAGGGGGAATGAGGCAGGGGGCAGGGGGCAGGGGGCAGGGGTAGAAATTCTCCCTTACACCCCTACACCCCTACACCCCTATACCCCTACACCCTTACACCCCTACACCCCTACACCCTTCTTAAACTGCGGCCAATTGTTCTTTCTGTGCCATTGACAACATCAAGTCAACTACACGATTGGAGTAGCCCCACTCGTTGTCATACCAAGCGACAACTTTGAAGAAGTTTGAGTTCAATTCAATACCTGCACCCGCGTCAAAAATACTAGAATGGCGATCGCCTTGAAAATCGGTAGAGACAACATCTTCGTCGGTATAACCCAAAACTCCAGCAAGTGAACCTTCAGCCGCCGCTTTCATAGCAGCACAAATTTCTTTGTAACTAGTAGATTTCTCAGTTTTGAAAGTTAAATCTACTACAGATACATCAGGTGTAGGCACTCGGAACGCCATCCCAGTTAACTTACCCTTCAGTTCTGGTAATACCAAAGCCACAGCTTTTGCTGCACCTGTGGAAGAAGGGATAATATTTTGGGCTGCACCACGACCACCTCGCCAGTCTTTTTTACTGGGGCCGTCTACTGTGGGTTGGGTAGCAGTCATGGCGTGAACTGTAGTCATTAAACCTTCTGCTAAACCAAAGTTATCATTAATCACTTTGGCAACGGGAGCTAGACAGTTAGTTGTACAGCTAGCGTTAGAAACAATTACATCCTTACTGGGATCAAAAGTTTCATGGTTAACGCCTACTAACAAAGTTTTTACCCTTTCTGGGTCTTTGGTAGGTGCAGAGATAACTACCCGCTTTGCACCCGCTTGCAGGTGTTTGGATGCGCCTTCATAGTCAGTAAAGAATCCAGTTGATTCCACAACATAATCTGCGCCTAATTTACCCCAAGGTAATTCGGCAGGATTTCTCACTGACAGGCAGGGAATGAAGCGTCCATCAACCACAATACCATCTTCTTTGGCTTCAACTTGACCGTGATACCGACCGTGAGTAGAGTCGTACTTTAATAGGTAAGCCAAGTTATCAGGTGGTACGAGGTCGTTAATACCCACAAACTCGATGTTAGGGTTATTAATACCAGCACGGAACACCAGCCGCCCGATACGGCCAAATCCATTAATGCCTACCTTTAACTTTGTCAAAATAAACCTCCTCTGAACAACGTGATGGTTTTGAACCCTCTGTAGGTAAACGCCTCAAATTATAAGCGCAGGAACTTTTTACCCTAGCCGCAAAATTGGATTTAGCCGGGTGAATCTTAGTATGACTGAGCTGATCGTGACAGTCCTGGCCACGAAAAGCCCATTTGCTTGGCATATTTTAAGGTTTTGGGAATGAGGCAGGGGGCATGGGGCATGGGGCATGGGGCAGGGGGCAGGGGGTAGAAATTCTGCCCTGTCTACCTTGTCTACCTTGTCTACCTTGTCTACCTTGTCTACCTTGTCTGCCTTATCTCCCCTATTTTCCTTGCGTCCCTTCCGTCCCTCCCCCTGCTCCCCTACACCCTGCCCCCCTGCCTCTTAATACGGCCACTGCCAGTTCTGAATTTCTGGCATATCTTCGCCGTGTTTAGCAATATAGTGTTTGTGTTCGATGAGTTTGTCTTGAAGATGTTGCTTCACATAGGCGGCTTTGTAACCTAGTTTGGGAACACGATCAATTACGTCCATAACTAAATGGAATCGATCTAAATCATTCAAAACAACCATATCAAAGGGGGTGGTGGTAGTTCCCTCTTCTTTGTAACCGCGCACATGGAGGTTTTTATGGTTGGTCTGGCGATAGGTGAGGCGATGAATTAACCACGGATAGCCATGAAAGGCGAAGATAATCGGTTTGTCGGTGGTAAATAGGGTGTCAAATTCCTTGGGACTTAAACCGTGGGGATGTTCTGTGTTGGGTTGTAAGGTCATTAAATCTACAACGTTGACTACCCGCACTTTTAAATCAGGGAAGTTTTGCCGCAAAATATCTACAGCCGCTAGGGTTTCTAAGGTGGGAACATCACCGGCGCAACCCATAACTACATCAGGCTCGCCACCTTGGTCATTACTTGCCCATTCCCAAATACTGATACCTTTGGTGCAGTGTTTAATAGCTGCATCCATATCTAGGTATTGCAGTGCAGGTTGTTTACCGGCGACGATGACGTTGACATATTGACGGCTTCTTAAGCAGTGGTCTGTCACCGACAAGAGGGTATTGGCATCCGGTGGGAGATAGACGCGAATAATTTCGGCTTTTTTGTTCATCACATGGTCAATAAAACCAGGGTCTTGGTGAGAAAAGCCGTTGTGATCTTGTCGCCAAACGTGGGATGTGAGGAGATAGTTAAGGGATGCGATAGGTCTACGCCAGGGTATATGACGAGTAGTTTTCAACCATTTGGCGTGTTGGTTGAACATCGAATCAACGATGTGGATAAATGCTTCGTAGCAAGAGAAGAAACCATGACGACCGGTGAGTAGATATCCTTCTAACCATCCTTGACAGCAAGTCTCACTGAGGATTTCCATCACCCGACCATCGGGGGAGAGATGGTCATCTTCGGGGAGGGTCTGGGCTACCCAAGTCCGGTTTGTAACATCTAGTACCGCATTAATCCGATTTGATGCTGTTTCATCAGGGCCAAAAACCCGGAAGTTGCGGCTGTCTAAGTTGCGCTCCATGATATCGCGCAAGAATTTCCCGGTGACTTGGGTAGCTTCTGCAATTACCCTACCTGGCTGGGGAACATCCACTGCATAATCTTGGAAGTCGGGCATTTTCAAGTCACGCAACAAGATACCGCCGTTAGCGTGGGGATTGTCACCCATGCGGCGGTGTCCGGTGGGAGCAAGTTCTGCCAATTCGGGGATCAATGTACCGTTAGCATCAAAGAGTTCTTCTGGTTTGTAACTCTTCATCCACTCTTCTAGGAGTTGGATGTGGTGTGGTTTACCAGCTAAATCACCAAAGGGGACTTGATGCGATCGCCAATAATCTTCTGTCTTTTTCCCGTCTACTTCTTTTGGCCCTGTCCAACCTTTGGGGGTTCTCAGTACAATCATCGGCCATTGGGGTCTTTTAGTAAACCCATGTACACGAGCTTCTCTTTGAATATTGCGAATTTCATTAGTGATGGTTTCTAATGTTGCTGCCATCTGCTGATGCACATCCGCAGGATCAGAACCTTCCACAAAGTAAGGTTTATATCCATACCCAACAAAGAGGCTTTCTAACTCCTCGTAACTCAACCGCGCCAAAACTGTGGGGTTAGCAATTTTATATCCATTCAAGTGCAGAATCGGTAATACAGCCCCATCTGTAACGGGGTTGAGAAACTTGTTGGAATGCCAACTAGTAGCTAGAGGGCCTGTTTCTGCTTCTCCATCACCAACCACAGCCGCCACAATTAAATCTGGATTATCAAAAGCAGCACCGAAGGCATGAACCAGCGCATAACCCAGTTCCCCACCTTCATGAATCGAACCAGGGGTTTCTGGTGCAACATGACTAGGAATACCACCAGGGAAAGAAAACTGTTTAAACAGTCTTTTCATTCCCTCTGCATCTTGGGAGATATTGGGGTAATACTTGCTGTAAGTTCCCTCTAGATATGTATTCGCTACCAGTCCCGGCCCCCCATGACCAGGTCCAGCAATGTAGATCATATCTAGGTCATACTTTTTGATGATCCTATTCAGATGAACATAAATAAAGTTCAATCCTGGAGTTGTTCCCCAATGTCCTAAAAGTCTAGGTTTGACGTGTTCTAGTGTCAGAGGTTCTTTGAGTAGGGGATTGTCAAGTAAATATATTTGCCCAACTGACAAATAGTTAGCTGCTCGCCAGTAAGCATTCATTTTATGCAATTCTGCATCAGTTAAAGGCTTTGTCTGTGGAGGACTTGCTAAAGTCATCTTCAACTCCATTCACAATAATTTTGCCGAATTTCTGTTTTATGCCAGTGTAGTCATTTGCGGTCTGAAGGTCATCTTACCCATGACAAATTTTTCCATATGAAGCTGGAAAATTAAGCATTATGAGCCATTGACTACACTGGCAGTAATCTACAATACAAATCGAAAAATTGCCGCCATGACCTCTAAAGAAGGTTAACAGAATTTACATTTTAGTGAGTAATTTTTAACATTGATTTTATATAGTATTAAGAAAATCACCAATGTATTTAATATACCGACTGCAATCAATATATATACAGAACATAGGCAAGTGTCACAATTGATCATTGGTGGGTGACGCTATCAGTCTGATGACTACGTTCACATATTTTCGCAGCGTCACACACCCTAGGTTAAGGTTTAGGTTATGGTGCTAACCTGCCCTTGCCTAAACGAGCCTTTTCATACCATTGTGCGATCGCGGGACACCATTGTTGAAAATGGGGCCACATTAGTTCGCAAAGTTTTTGAATTTCTAGTTGAGCATCTTTCTTATTTCTCAAGTCGCAAAAATGTAAGAAAGAGCGCAGATTAAAGCTAACTACAAAATGCTGGCGATAATCAAATGGTACTTTACCTCTGGCGTGTTCTTCAGACATTCCTCGTTCAAAATCAGCTTTGTATCGTTTAGCAGCTTCCCAGCACCACTCTAAATCAGCAGATCGCTGTTCAGGAGAATAGTAATATTTCTTACCCTGCCTATCTGTATAATAACCAACTGGACGTAGGTAAAAAACGTCTTCAATGTCTTTTCTACCCTCGACTACATCAATAAACTGTTTACCTGTATATCTAAAAGATTGCGTATCAAATGATACGGCTACCCTGTGTGTACGAGCCTGCTGCATAACACTGTGGGGAAAATAACCACAATTGAACACAATCTGCGGATGCTCTAGTGGCCCATAGTGTCCTCTCTCACCTGCTAACAACCGCTTGACAATGATTTCACCACATTCTGATTCCGAAGGCCAGGAGTCGCGCTCGTCAAACACGAACCCGTCTGTATAGTCTTGGTGCATGGCAGCGTAAATCACCTGTTGGGGATTTGGTGTTTTGGCAATAACTTCTACTCGGAATCGATCCATTGGCTTTTAGGAGATTGATTTGTAACTGTTTTGCAGGGCTAGTTATAAACCCGATTCATGATCATATCTCTTTGGACAGATTCAGATACTTTACAAAATTTCATATATTTGTTACAGTTTGTTACATGAAAAACAACTGGGAAAATAAAATGCGTACAAATAGTGCTATTGTTGACGACCAAGGTTTAATGAACAACTTTGCGATTGAACCCAAGGTTTATGTAGATGAGGAAGGCGATCGCACTGGTTTCACACCCTATGCAGAGTTACTCAACGGTCGTTTAGCCATGATTGGCTTTATCTCTCTAATTGCCTTAGAAGTATTCACAGGACATGGTATTCTTGGTCTTTTCGCTAATCTGTAACTACAAAATAATATTTAAAGTTTTGTAAAAATAACTTTAACAAAATTTTCAGAGACGGGAAATTTCCCGTCTCTAAACGTATTGAGCGATTTTATGTTAGTTTGACAGTAAACTATTACAGCTTATGGTTTTAACTGCTTCTACCATGTTGCCATTAGGCACAAAAGCACCAGATTTTCATCTACCAAATGTAGTATCTGGCGAAACTATTTCTTTAGCTAACTTTGCCGATAAAAAAGTGTTGTTGGTGATGTTTATTTGTCGGCATTGTCCATTTGTGAAGCATATTCAAAACGAACTCACCAAGTTAGCACAAGATTATTGCACAAGTGATTTAGCGATCGCAGCCATTAGTGCCAACGATGCCGAAAAATATCCAGATGATGCACCTGAATCACTCAAAGCACTAGCTCTAGAACAGGGATGGCAGTTTCCGGTATGTTATGACGAAACCCAGGAAACAGCAAAGGCTTATACAGCAGCCTGTACACCTGATTTTTTCCTTTTTGATAGCGATCGCCAACTTGTCTATCGAGGACAATTAGACGATAGCCGTCCCAGCAATGGCAAACCAGTCACCGGCGCAGATTTACGCGCTGCTATTGATACAGCTTTGGCAGGTAAAGACATAAGCACTGAACAAAAGCCCAGTATTGGTTGCAATATTAAATGGAAGGCTGGGAATGAACCGAGTTATTTCGGTTAGGGGAGTTAAATCAGTTAACAGCTTAGTAGGGTGCGTCAGTGTGAGAAAACCTAACTATAGCAAGAGGTTATTCATACTGACGCACCCTACAGTTTGGATATTTTTTTATATGGAAGTCCCTTATTTCGGTTAGGGGAGTTAAATCAGTTAACAGTCAACAGTGAACAGTGATCACTGTTGACTAATGTTGCAAATTAATGCTGAATTTCTAGATTGAGAATGTAGTGTCCTAATTGGACATTTTCGCCCCATAATTCGTATTCTAGGCGGAGATGTTCTGGTAGTGGGTGTCCACTCAAAGATAAGTGTTTGGTAAAGTTGCGTAGGCGAATAGGATGATTCGGTTGTATTGATTCCGTTGGCAACCAATAGCGACTGACACCATAAACACCCTGTTCCCAAAAGTGACGGTAACTGACTTGTTCGTTACCTTGCATAGTCATAATGATCCGATATGGAGAAATTTCTAGCCACAACACTCTAGGACTCGTGGGAGTGTAAGCTTTACTCTTACGTGGGGTGAGTGTATCTTGTGTAGCATCATCAATTGTTACTTCACAGGTAATTAAAGGTGGAGCAGTCAGCAGTAAGTGAAATCTATCAGTATCTTTTTGATATAGTGTTCCAGCAGTTTCCACCACAGACCAGAATGGCAGGTCAGTGGAAATCAGTGATAAGCACACGGGCTTGCGGTGATGTGTGAGCATGGGAGCGTTGAAGGCTAAAAGCCATTGAATGAGATGAAATTAAGACCAGAAACTTGACTTAATGGGCTTAAGCAGATAAGAGCAAAATATAGTACAAGCTGGTTAATATTAACTGAACATTAGCTCAAGATGCTTGTTTAGTAAGCTATATCAACCAACATCAAAACGTGTTTGATATAAATCTGAGAAACTCACCCTAAAATAACCGAATCTATAAGTAACCTATGTGAAAACTTATACTTTTGTGAATAATTGAAACTAATAGTTTCAATCATAATATTAGTATAAGTATCCCATAGAGGAGTTAATTAGCAATAATTAAAAAATAAATCTATATTAACCTAATTGTCTAGTTAAGAAGATGTAATCTATAGATTTACGTCTAATGTAAATTAAAATCTTGCAAATACCTAGATATTTGTAGGGGCGGGTTCACCGAGATCAAAAGTTAATCATGAAAGATGTTTGTTAACCCGCCCCTACTATTTATTGGACAGGCAATTTTCCTAATTCACATCAGGCGTGATTTGGTAATTAGTAATTGACTGGGAGTTATTACCTATAATTCAGTGATCAGTTATCAATCAAGCAAGGGTGATGCAGGGAGATAAGTGACCGAGTCCCACAGCCTTTGACTAATTGATGTGATGTTTGGCTTTCAGATTTAAATGATCACAGTTTAGCGTTAAACTCCCACAACTTAGCTAAATTTTAGATGGCAAAAAGCGATACGATACAAGGCAGGAAGTAATGACTAGTGGCAAATATAGTCGCTAGTCAGCTTTTATTGTATGTATAAAGTCAGTATATTGTGATGTTAGCTTCTGCCATAACCGTAGAAAAACAAGAAGACCTTTCCCATAAGTTAATTATTCAAACACCTGCTGCTGGTGTATCTTTACAGGGTCGTATCCAAATACCGGGGGATAAATCAATTTCCCATCGGGCGTTGATGTTGGGTGCGATCGCCCAAGGGGAAACGGAAATCCAAGGGTTACTTTTGGGTGAAGATCCCCGCAGCACTGCTAGTTGTTTTCAAGCTATGGGTGCAGAGATTTCACCCTTGAATACAGAATTAGTCAAGGTGAAGGGTATTGGTTTAGGCAATTTGCAAGAACCCCTAGATGTGTTGAATGCTGGTAACTCCGGGACAACATTACGGCTGATGTTGGGGTTATTAGCGTCTCATCCCGGACGCTTTTTTACAGTCACGGGTGATAGTTCCTTGCGATCGCGTCCCATGTCCCGTGTAGTCAAACCCCTGCAACAAATGGGGGCGCAAATTTGGGGACGTAAAGATAACTCTTTAGCACCCTTGGCAGTTCAAGGACAGGTACTCAAACCGATTCACTATCATTCTCCCATCGCTTCTGCCCAGGTGAAATCTTGTATTATGCTGGCGGGTTTATTCACTGAGGGTAAAACCACTGTCACAGAACCAGCCTTATCCCGTGATCACAGTGAACGAATGCTGAGGGCGTTTGGTGCGGATGTGAGTGTTGATCCTGAAACTAAAAGTGTGACTGTAACTGGCCCGGCCCAATTGTATGGGCAGAAAGTCGTTGTACCAGGGGATATTAGTTCTGCGGCCTTTTGGCTAGTGGCTGGGGCAATTGTTCCCGGTTCAGAATTAGTAGTGGAAAATGTCGGTGTGAATCCTACCCGTACAGGGATTTTAGAAGCCTTGTCCATGATGGGGGCTGATATCCAACTAGAAAATCAGCGCGAAGTTGCAGGCGAACCGGTGGCAGATGTGCGGGTGCGTTACAGTCGTTTACAAAGCTGCACCATTGCTGGGGATATCGTACCGAGAATGATTGATGAAATCCCGATTTTGGCAGTGGCGGCGGTATTTGCCGAAGGTACTACGGTAATTCGGGATGCAGAAGAGTTGAGAGTGAAAGAAAGCGATCGCATTACGGTGATGGCACAGCAACTCAATCAACTTGGTGCAAAAGTGACTGAATTACCCGACGGGATGGAAATTACTGGCGGGACTCCCTTAGTGGGAACAGATGTGGATAGTCATACAGATCATCGTATCGCCATGAGTTTAGCGATCGCCGCTTTAAATGCTAGCGGCATTACCACCATTCACCGCGCCGAAGCAGCCGCTATTTCTTATCCCAATTTTACTAATACACTGCAACAGATTTTGGGGTGAAATTAAGCGGTTTGGGTTTCCTTACGTCAATCAGGACTCGTAATTTTAGCTTTTAGGGACTTCCAGATAAAACCAATTCGCAATTCGCAATTCGCAATTCGCAATTAATTCAGCCACCCACAAGGGGTGGGGTTTTTACCTACCTTGGGAAACAAGGATTTTTTCGCCCACCAGGGGCGAGGTTTTGAACCTATCTTTTTCCGATAAAAAATATCCCAACTGTAGGGTGCGTCAGTGCGATAGAAACTAACTATACCTCCTAACTTGCACATTTTAAAACCCTTATACAGTAAGGCTTTGAGAAATATCATCAAAATGTGCTTGTTTCATATTTTGCGGGAGCGTTAACCGCGCCCGTGGGAGGCTTATATCTTGCACCTGGAAATATGGATGTCAAAACCTTGACTACGTGCCAGAGGAATCATGTGTTCAAGAAAGAGTAAAAAAGAAGACACAACAATTTGTGGAAAGATAAACTCAAGGGCAGTGTGTGCCGCTTGTCCCCAGTCAGGTAAATCTTGAGGGTTGGTAGATAGATAAGCCAAATTGCCTAGAAGCTTGTCATACAAAGGTTTCTTTCTCAGTATACTTAGCAAGAATCAAGTCGGATTCCTATATAGATTTACGTATTATTTCGCAGTCTTGTTCAGAAATCAAATAGGAGTCCTATATGTAAACAAATATTTTTATTTAATAGAAAATAAATATTTATTTATAAATGCTGAGATTAAGGCTGAGTAAGGAGTAGCAGGTATTAGGTTAAACAGTTTAAATTCTTTTTTGCTTAACTAATACCGTAAATTCACTTATCCTGCTAATATTCACTTAATTGCTGTTCTGATGATTCGTAAAAAATACAATTTATAAAGCTAGCAGCTATTAGATTACTATCGCATACGCACTTAAGACGTATGAAGCTGTTACTTATAATTTTGTTTGCCTAGTATAAGTTAAAGTTTAGTAAACTAAATCAACTCAACAAAGTATGCAACCTGGAATAGTTGAATCAACTCTTAAACAGCCAACATCTTTTTATACTATTTAGCTATGTGACAGATTAGCTTACAATTTGTTCGGCTTTTCCTTCTAAGCATCTGTTAGAAGAATCTTCTTCAATCCACAGTTGTGTCCAGGTGCATTAATTGTTATGGAAATTTTTCTGCTCATAAATTAGCTTTGTATTGAAGTGTTAATTCAATCAAAGTGTGCGAC
>JBODRP010000102.1:0-15955 GCA_050633005.1 Trichormus sp.
CAGTTACTGACTAACAACTCAATTTCTCCCTAAACTCAGAGCGTGGCTAAACATCTCCTGATTAACCTGTCTTTTCTACTTACACAACCCACAGGTACTACTAATTACGCCCTTAACCTACTACCTCACCTCAAATTACTTCAGCCTACACTCCTAGTTGCACAAAATATTTCTGGTTATAACTGCTACCCCATACCTCCTAATCAAACAGCAGAACAGGGAGGAAAAGGGCATTTGCGCCGCTTAGTGTGGACACAGTTGCAGTTGCCGAAAATTTATCATCGGTTAAAATCTCATCTATTATTTTGTCCCATACCGGAAGCACCTTTATATAGCAACTGTCGTTCTGTCGTCATGTTTCATGACATAATTCCGTTGCGCTTCCCCAAACGCTTTTCACCCATCACCCCTTACTATCGTTACTACGTTCCGCAAGTATTAAAACAGGCGCAACACATTATTTGTAATTCCCAAGCAACTGCTGAAGACCTAACTAACTATTATGGGATTTCAGCTAGTAAAATTACTTCTATTCCCTTAGCACACGATCGCAATCACTTCCGCTATCTCAATTTACCAACTAGCAACTACTTTCTCTACATTGGTAGACAAGATACTTATAAAAATCTACATCGCCTCATCGCCGCCTTTGCTGCGCTACCCAATAACGACTACGAACTATGGCTAGCAGGCCCCACTGACAAGCGTTATACCCCGCTTTTGCAAACACAAATTGCAGAACTGGGGATAACTCATCGTGTCAAGTTCCTCAATTATGTAGCGTATAGTGAACTACCTACCATTATTAATCAAGCGATCGCACTTGTTTTCCCCAGTCTATGGGAAGGCTTCGGTTTCCCAGTCTTGGAAGCAATGGCTTGCGGTACACCAGTAATTACTTCTAACTTGTCATCATTACCGGAAGTTGCTGGTGATGCAGCCATTTTAATTAATCCCTACAACACAGGAGAAATTACCGACGCAATGCAGATAGTAGCTAATGATATTAAATTGCGCTCTCGTCTTTCTCTTCAAGGTATAGCTAGAGCCAAGCAATTTAGTTGGGAAAAAACCGGACTTGCTACAGTTGAAGTCTTATCACGCTATCTATAAATTGGCTGCTGATGAGTGCAGTAAAATTAAATATGTAGATACTCAAATATTGCTCCATGAATACATCAATAGCACTGCCAAGTGGCAAAATTTTAAATATCTCTCGTTTTGTCGCTCTGCTTCCACCGAGCAGCACGGATAATCAAAGTTATCAATTAATTTTAGAGGGATATCCTAGCCCGATTCATCTGGAATTATCGGATGTTGAGGTGTTGAGAAAGAACCTGGAATTGGAGAAAGATAACATAGCTAGCAGTAATCAACTAGGATGGGATAGAGAAAAGCAGTTACAGAAAAACCAACGAGCTATGAAACTTTTAGCAGAACAAATAGAACATTACAAAAATATATCTGATTCAGAAGCCATTGAGCGGAAGGAATTTTTTGAAAGATTTAAACAAACAGTTGATGCAGAAAGACCAGAGGGACAGAAGTTATATTCAGAATTATGATAGTTTTTATTGACTCCAGTGTGCTGGGTATTCTTGCCAACCCCAATAGAATTGGTGAAGCTAGTGATTGTCGAGAATGGCTTTACAAATTGCTGTCCCGAAGTGCCTATGTTTGCTCAGGGCGCAGGGGGCAGGGCGCAGGGGGCAGGGGGCAGGGGAAAAAGGGTTTTCTTTACACAATTTGCTTCTATTCTGCCTACCTACTTACGTAGAACAAGTTGAAAAAATGAAGTATGTTAAGTAATGTAAAAAAGCTAAAATTGAGTTCGTAGTAAGGACTTTAGTCCTTATTTGAGAACTAAAGTTCTCACTACAAACTTTTAATTATTTACCATGTTCTACTTAATTAAATTAACGTGAGTATCCAACTGAGGCGACACTTTAAATTATTTAAAAAACAGCGATGAAGATAGTTTTTAACAAAATTAAAAACTTCCAAATTCTTCATCGCCAGATTTATGAATGTACCAATATTTATCAACTAATTCAAAATCCAAAATGATTTTTTGAATTTTGTAGCTTGCTTCCCGTAGGGTATTTTGAATTTTTAAGGTGTTCCCACTGCGCCAGAGTAAACTATACCCCGTTGTAAATCCATTGTGAGAATTGCTCCATCACGAATCACTTCAGTTGCTTTTTTTACACCCACAATCACAGGTACACCTAAGCGTAAACCAATTACGGCGGCGTGGCTGGTCAAACTTTCGTCTTCTGTAATAATTCCGCCGGCTTTGCGAATCGCATCTACATATTCAGCACCGGTGTGGGAAGCAACTAAAATATCGCCAGGGTTAAAGTTAGTCGCATCTAATCCTGTGTGAGCTACTCTCGCACGACCACTGATTGAACCTTGTCCTAGCCCAATACCTTGGCCTAGTATCGCTGTCACGACTTCAACTTTAATCAAATCCGTTGAACCGGAAACACCTTGGAGTGTACCAGCCGTCATCACCACTAAATCACCTTCAAACAGTAATTTATTTTCCTGAGCCACATTAATGGCGGCTTGGAAGGTTTGACCGGTGGAAGGTAATTCTAAGACTAACAATGGCTTCACACCCCAAACCATCTGTAACTGTCGCGCCACGTTAACGTGGGGTGTGACTGCCAAAATCGGTGTATGGGGACGGAATTTCGAGACGTTGCGAGCTGTCGCCCCCGTTTGGGTTAAGGTCATAATTGCTGCTGCTCCCAATTGTTCAGCAATTTGCCCTACAGCTTGGCTAATAGCATTGGGGATGGAACGGCGGTTATCTCGCAGTTGCCGTAATTTAGCACTGTTATCTTCTTCCTGTTCGATGCGTTCGGCAATACGTGCCATTGTGGCGACTGCTTCCACAGGATAACTACCCACAGCAGTTTCATTAGACAGCATCACCGCGTCTGTACCGTCTAAAATGGCGTTGGCTACGTCTGAGACTTCCGCACGGGTGGGACGGGGGTTACTCACCATGCTGTCTAGCATTTGGGTAGCGGTGATGATGGGAATACCCAAACGGTTGGCTGTTGCAATTAGCCGTTTTTGCAGTACGGGTACATCTTCGGCTGGGAGTTCTACCCCTAAATCACCTCTAGCTACCATTACGCCATCACATAAAGCTAGAACAGCTTCCATTTGTTCTATCGCTTCATGTTTTTCAATTTTGGCAACTACTGGTACTTGCTTCCCTGTGCTAGAAATTAGCTCTTTTATTTCGATAATGTCTTGGGGGTTACGGACGAAGGACAATGCTACCCAGTCTACACCTTGATCTAGGCCGAACATCAAATCCTCGCGGTCTTTGTCGGTCATTGCTTTAATGGAAAGGTAAACCCCAGGGAAGTTTACACCTTTGTTGTTAGATAACTTACCAGCAACCGTCACCCGACAATGCAAATCGCCTTTCTCGCGGTTGATATCCTCCACCACCATTTCTACACGGCCATCATCGAGGAGGATTTTTGCACCTACAGGGACTTCATCAGCCAAATAATCGTAGGTGACACAGCTAATTTCTTGAGTACCAACAACTGGGCGATTTGTCAATGTGAAGCGATCGCCTTTTGCTAAAACTATAGACCCGTTTTCAAACTTTCCTAAACGAATTTTTGGCCCTTGCAAATCTTGGAGAATTGCCACTGGCTGATTTAGTTCAAAGGCAGTTTGCCGAATTAGGCGGATATTACGCTGATGGTCAGCATGAGAGCCGTGGGAGAAGTTAAGCCGCAGAGTGGTTGCACCGGCTTCAATAATTGCCTTCAGCATTTCTGGGCTGCTGGTGGCGGGGCCTATTGTCGCAACAATTTTGGTTCGGCGTACAGAATCTCTTAATTGCATAGGGGCTGATTCTAGGGAGCTATTTAGTGAGTCATAGTGAGTTGAGGAACTGCTATATCCGCGACTGAAATGTCTGAGAAATCGCAAAACTGTGGCACAGAGTAGTTATAGTACACCAATCTGTGTTCCATCCTCCCTCAACAAGAGATTTTTACATCAAGATTATCCGTTATGCGGATAGCACACCCTTATCAGCAAAGACTGATTGTCCTGTCTGGAATCATAGCGTTATTCATCTACCAATCGACAAAGATGTAGATAAATATTGCTATATAAAACCTTATAAAAGTTTATTATTCACTAATCTTTGTCGTATATTCGTAATGATTCGATCAAAAAGGAGATAGTAATGCTCACATTGGAGGCACAGCAGCCATTAAAAGTCCCACCCAAGGAATTTTTAACGCCTCCTGGTGATTTTAATCCCACAGTGCTGTTATTTCTGGCAGCTGTGGCGATGTTGGTATTGTCTAATTTTGGTTATTGGCTATGGCAATGGCCTGATTGGCTGTGCTTTAGTATTAATACCTTAGCTTTACATTGTTCAGGAACGGTGATTCATGATGCTTGTCATCAGTCTGCCCACCGCAACCGGATTATTAACGCTATGTTAGGTCATGGTAGTGCCTTGATCTTAGCTTTTGCCTTTCCTGTATTTACGCGAGTGCATTTACAGCATCACGGCCATGTTAACCATCCCAAAGACGATCCTGATCATTATGTCTCTACAGGCGGGCCACTTTGGTTGATTGCGGTACGGTTTTTGTATCACGAAGTATTTTTCTTTCAACGCCAACTTTGGCGCAAGTATGAGCTACTAGAGTGGTTTATTAGCCGCTTGATTGTAGTCAGCATTGTCTATATTTCAGTGCAGTACCACTTTTTAGGTTATATTCTCAATTTTTGGTTTATCCCGGCTTTTATTGTGGGGATAGCACTGGGGTTATTTTTTGATTATCTGCCCCATCGTCCCTTTGTGGAGCGCGATCGCTGGAAAAATGCCCGTGTCTATCCTGGTAAACTTCTGAATATCCTGATTCTTGGTCAAAATTATCATCTCATTCATCATTTGTGGCCCTCTATCCCCTGGTATAACTATCAGCCTGCTTATTATGT
The DNA here is from genome assembly GCA_050633005.1 of Trichormus sp. Taxonomy (GTDB): domain Bacteria; phylum Cyanobacteriota; class Cyanobacteriia; order Cyanobacteriales; family Nostocaceae; genus Trichormus. The sequence continues at coordinate 4,999 of JBODRP010000102.1, forward strand.
AATGAAGCCACTGTTAGATGAGAAAGGCTGTTATCAAACTTCAGGATTGTTGCAGAAAAAAGATTTCTGGGAATTTGTTTACGACATCTTTTTAGGGATTAGATTTCATCGTCACAAAGAATAGATTTCTGACAATCAAAAGATTTCAGGCAGTACAAACTACTTCTTATCCCAATAGACACTGCCTGAAAAAACTGGATCATGACTAATGATAGCCTTCGTAGCCAATTAAGAGCGATCGCTGAACAGTTCCTGATTTTTGAATGTGTTTCCTGTGCTGTAGCCTTACGAGAATTTCTGATTGCTTATAATATTTCAGGCAAACAGGTTAGCCTATTCACAGGTAGTACAGAAGATCCCTTTTGCAACATCTATCATGAAATCCTCCGACAAAATATATCTATCAACGGACGACATGAAGCGATCGCAGTTGAAATTGATGGACAAGAATTTATATTTGATAACATCCACCCCGAAGGAATTAGCAGAGTAAACTGGATAAGTAACCTCTACTGTGTTGCTCAAGATTTAGGCGGAAATTTCCAAATTACTGAAACTGAATTTTAATTTTAGAGGTATATATGCTTGACATATATGATCTTATCCGCAACATTCAAAAACGTCCTGCTATGTATTTAGGACGTGCTTCTATCTCTAATCTCCGTACTTTTTTAGCTGGTTATTGTTTTGCCCGTCGCCAGATGAAAATCCCCCAAACTCCACAAGAACAGCATTTTTCAAAATTTCAAGATTGGATTCAGCAAAAATTCAATCTAAGTTCTCATCAAACCTGGGATCAGATTATCCTATTTTTTTCTCAAGATGAAAATGCTGCGCTAGAGAAATTTTTCAACCTGTTTGAAGAGTTCATACAAACAGAACAACAAGTTGAAGTTCAACAAAACAAACCTAATATTACTCAAACAACACAAGCATCTGTGCAGTAAACGGAGAATGTAAGCTGATTCAATTCTATGTTTAATCCTGCCTATATCCAACTTCAAAAGGTTTTGCAAAGCCTGGTTGAGATTCCCACAGATGAAATCACAAGATTAACCCATCTCTTTCAACCACGAACTATCAAAACTGGAGATTTTCTGATTCGTGCGGGTGAAATTCCCGCTCAAATTGGATTTGTTGTTTCAGGTATATTTCGTCTCTATTATGTCAATTCAGCAGGTAGTGAGTTCACAAAATCATTTTGTCCAGAAAATCATTTTGTGACTGCTTACAGCGCGCTAATTTTAAAACAACCTGCCCAATTTTTTATTGAAGCTTTAGAAGATTCATTATTACTAGTTGCAGATTATAGCCACTACACTCAATTATGTGCAGAAAATTCATGCTGGCAGATAATTAATTATAAATTAGTTGAGGCTTTATTCATCAAAAAAGAGAAACGCGAGGCGGAATTACTTCTCGATGATGCAACCATACGATACCAAAAATTTCTGAAAGAATATCCCAACTTAGAAACAAGAGTTAAGCAATATCACATTGCCTCTTATCTAGGGATTTCACCTGTGTCTCTGAGTCGCATTCGGAAAAATCTTCAGCTTAATTAACATAAGTTAATGACTTCCCGATTGTTCCAGATTATATCTGAAAAAGATATTCTAAAATGCGGGTTTAACTGGCAATGGTGAATAAAAAATTATATCCTAATAAGTTGCACACAGACTTGATTTCATTCTTAAATTCAGGCAGCAAACTATCAGTGCAGAAATCTCCAATGCCCACCCAAGGCAATACGGTTTTAATCACTGGAGGTTCATCAGGAATTGGCTTGGCATTGGCACGAAAATTTTTGCAAGCGCGAAATACAGTGATTATTACTGGACGTGATGCACAGAAGTTAGCTGATGTCAAGAAAATATTTCCTGAAATCATTACTGAAGTGGCTGATTTAAAAGATTTAAATGCCTTACAAAAGCTAGTTAATCGCTATCCAAATGTGAATATTTTAATTAACAATGCAGGGATTCAATACAACTATGAATTTGTGAATCCAGAGATAAATACAGAGTTAATAGAAGAAGAATTACGGACTAATTTAATTGCCCCATTGCAATTAATTAAACTGATGTTACCTCATCTGTTAAACAAGCCCGAAGCCGCAATTATTAATGTTTCCTCTGGTTTAGGATTAGTTCCTAAACAAAGCGCGCCTGTCTATTGTGGTAGTAAAGCGGGATTACATATTGCAACTAAAGCTTTGCGGTGGCAATTGGAAACCTCATCTATTAAAGTGTTTGAAATTATCGCGCCTTTAGTGGATACACCGATGACTGAAGGGAGGGGTAAAGGGAAAATCTCACCTGATGCACTGGTGAATGAATTTTGGCATAATTTTACACGCGATCGCTATGAAATGCGAATCGGTAAAACTAAACTGCTGTTCTTCCTCCAGCGATGGTTTCCCCAAGTAGCCGAGAAAATTCTGCGCCCTGGAATTTAGGGTTATATCGTGTTCGTTTAAAGACTTATAATTAAGACTGCAAGGGGGCAGGGGGCAGGGGGCAGGGGGAAGAAAGAGTTTTTTGTTTCTGCCCAAATTCAGAGAATTATAATTAATTATCTGAATTTGATATTATACCAACTTTATGTAGTCTTGTAGAATGGGTCAGACTGCTTAAGTGCTGTTAATAAACTGTTAAGCAATCAGAACTGGGCTTTCTATCAGTTGATGATGGGGAATATCAAAGCGAATGGTGTTAGCTGCCCAGTTTTTTAAATCAGGTGCTAACCAAACTAGTTTATTGAGAATTTCATCGTTGAGCCACAAGACTACGGGAAAGTTAAAACTTTTACGAAACTCATCTCGCATCAGATTTGTACTGGTGATGAGTTGATTAATTGCTTCCACAGATTCTAAACCTCTAATCATCAAAGCTTCTGGGTGAACAGTGCCAATTTGATTGATGATGGTTGTGTATAGTGTCTCGTCAGTGGGCTGGAGAGTAATTTCTTGGATTTTGAATGCTGAGGATTCAGTGAATAAATCGAGTATTTGCTGTTGTTTTTGAAGGGAATTACAGCTAGCCAAGATTAGCGAAAAATCACCAGCAGCAAGCATGATTGCCCTTTCTAGTCTTTTGGTGGCTGCTGCGGTTTCTGGCAGATGATTTTGCGAGTTACTTAGGCTTTTCATCACTGAATCTGGGATTTTAGGTGGAAATTCGTCAATATAACCGTGTAAACACTGCCTGCTAGTTATTTGAGGCTACGTATCCCTAGCTAAACTAAATGTGAACTTTTTAATTAAAACTTAGCATAATGCTAAATATACTGAATGGTCAACCATTAGGTATATTATTTACATGATCTCAACAAATATGAAGTTGATGTATTGATATTAACAGATGAATAATATGAAATCATTAAATGAAGATATAAAGAAAACATAAAGTTTCTTGCTAAATGATGAATGTAAATAAAACTATGTAAATGTGAAAAATCCTTATTTAGAGCAACTTCTGGCTGTTATAAGCGTCATAATTATTATCTGATGTTCTGCTGATGTAACAATTTATGAAAGTATTGAAAAAGTGGTGTGTGAGGTTTTTGTTGCAGAATTTTCATCAAAGAACTAAGCCAGTATTTTTTACAGTCATGCTGGTTTTGAGTGTGGTGGCTACGGTGATTTTATCGTTACCTTTAAACGCACAGAACACTCCCAACTCATCATTAGTATCGGAATTGAGAGGGGTGTGGTTAACGAATATTGATAGTGATGTGCTGTTTGAGCGCGATCGCCTGCGAAAATCTTTACAGAAATTAGATGAACTTAACTTTAATACCGTATATCCCGCAGTGTGGAACTGGGGATATACACTCTATCCCAGTCGAGTTGCAGCTAAAGTGATTGGCCGCTCTCTTGATCCCACCCCTGGATTACAAGGGCGCGATATGCTCAAAGAAATTGTCACCGAGGGACATAAACAAGGGCTAACCGTCATTCCTTGGTTTGAATTTGGCTTTATGGCCCCAGCCGATTCACTATTGGCGAAAAATCGTCCCCAATGGCTGACAAATCGCAGCGATGGTACGCGCATTGTCAAAGAAGGTATACATGACAGGGTGTGGTTAAGTCCTTTTCGTCCCGATGTGCAGCAATTTATCCAAGATTTAATTGTCGAAATCGTCAGAAACTACGATATTGATGGTATTCAATTTGACGATCATTTCGGCTTACCTTCAGAACTGGGCTATGATGCCTATACCGTAGCTTTGTACAAAAAAGAACATCGTGGTCAAGCTCCCTCTAAAAATCCCAAAGATCCAGAATGGGTAGGGTGGCGAGCCAGCAAAATCACTGATTTCATGAAGCGGGTATTTACAGCCATTAAATCAGTGAAAAAAGATTGCTTAGTTTCCGTTGCTCCCAACCCACAGCGTTTTTCTTACGAATATTTTCTAGCAGACTGGCAACGCTGGGAACGGATGGGATTAGTAGAAGACTTAGTATTACAGATTTACCGCGATGATCTCAATGTGTTTATCAAAGAACTAGAATATCCAGAGGTGAAAGCAGCCCAGAAACATATCCCTGTGAGTATTGGGATTTTGACTGGCTTGAAGAATAGAGCCGTATCTATGCAGCAAATTCAAACCCAAGTTCAAAAAGCACGCGATCGCAATTTTGCTGGAGTCTCCTTCTTTTTTTATGAAACCCTCTGGAATCTCACGAAAGAAAAACCCTTAGAACGTCAGACAGCATTAAAGCAAATGTTTGCCACACCTGCCAAGTATCCTAATTTACTCACAGGGTGGAAACCTTAAATTGGGGAATGGGGAGCAGGGAGCAGGGAGCAGGGGAGCAGGGAGACAAGGGAAAGAATTTTAGATTTTAGATTGAAATCCAATCGAAAATTTAAAATCCAAAATCCAAAATTGAATTGTCCAATGCCCAATGCCCAATGCCCAATGCCCCATGCCCAATTCCCTATTACCCAATTCCCAACCTGCCAGCCAAGCCGGGGGTTAGGGGTAAAAGGGTGGTAATCATTAAGAACAGCACCAATAAGCCTAAAGCTGCTCTAGCATCATTGGGTTCACTGATTTCATTCAAGCTGGGACGCTCTAAGTCTCGTTGTAGAAATGCAATCACGACTAACCAATACAGTGCTAGAGGATTGCTCAAGCCTACTAAAGCTAAAATAATTAAAGTAGCGATCGTGGCTCTATTGGCGGTTTTGCGTCCGTAAATCGCCTGTACAATCCTTCCTCCGTCTAATTGTCCGGCTGGCATCAAGTTTAAGGCTGTAATTACTAATCCCAACCAACCAATCACCACCAGGGGATGAACATTTACCAAAGGTGACTGCAAGGCTGAACCTAGAACTACTTTTGCTAGACTACCAACTAAAATTGAACCTTGGAAAAACTGATTGGGTAACTGAAATAAACTGCCTGGGTGAGATAGCAACAAACCCACAATCAGCATGATTAAAGATACAATACCACCAGCTACAGGCCCTGCGACGGCAATATCAAATAATACTGTGCGATTTTGTAACAGTGACTCAAAGCGGGTAATTGCACCAAAAGAGCCAATCTGTACTGCCGGTAAAAAGAAAGGCCAACTCAGGCGCACTTGATGACGACGAGCTAGTAACCAATGTCCTATTTCATGGGCGATTAAAATGGCAAATATACCCAAGCCGATGGGTAAAGTCTCTTGTAATCGTTCTGGATGAGCTAAAACATCAAAATTGAGGAACAATCCCGCCGTTTCTAGACTAGTGCCAATGCTGGCTACAGCCAGGATAGCTGCAAAGACTTTTTGCGGTAACATCATTGGCCGTGGGTCATTGCTGCTAGGCAGAACAATCACCACAGGCTTACCATCAGTATTTTCTACTAAAAATAAGCGATATTTATCACCTAGTTTTGCTTTTAAACCGGCACTCAAACGATTGTGAACATCTTGGGGTTCACCCCGCAGATTACCTTTGAAAATAGCACCTTGTTGGTAGGCGATCGTTTCTGTGGAAAAAAATGTATCAATTCCAAAAATACTTTTAATGACATTTAAGTCTTCTTCTGGAATTGGCAATATTTCCACCACTACTGCTGTTGGCTGGGGAGGATTTTCCATTGGTGACTCAGCCGTCAACCTTTCTGTCGCTCGTTGCTTAAGAATCTCATCTTGACCAGCCGCACGCAGCTGTCTACCTAAGTAGATATATAAACCAGCAGAAGCCACCACCAAGAACAATATACCCGCTATGTTGAGATAAATTCCGGCTGCAAACAAACCGAAAAATAACAGCCAGGGAGTCATTAACACCACCGACTGTAACCAGGCCAAGATTCCCAGTTTTCCAAAAGGTTTGGCGCGATAAAAGCCCCAACCCAAAATGGCAAAAGCCACTAACAAAATTGTCCCAATAATAGGAGTTTCTGACGAAGTAAACATTTCCAAACCCTTCGCTGTGAAAGACCAAGCCCGAATTAGTCAGGTGATACAGATACCTTACTAATCTATAACGGACGCTGTAGTCTGCCCAAGGGGATGAGGAATTGGGGATGGGGGATTGAGGTTAAAATCAATTAAGATTACCGACCAACTGCCTTTGAGAGATGAGTTTCCCATTGAGTAAAATAATTTGGATACATGGCGACTGTTTAAGTCCTGACAACCCAGCTTTACAAGAATATCCAAACGCGCCTGCTATTTGGGTTTGGGATGATGCGTTAATTGAAGAATGGCAACTGAGTCTCAAGCGTTTGACTTTTATTTATGAGTGCTTGCTAGAATTACCCGTGGAAATTCGGCGCGGTAATGTGGCGGAGGAGGTTTTAGCTTTTGCTCAAGAACATAACGCTGAGTTAGTAGTGACGACTGATAGCCCTAGTCCTCGCTTTCATGATATCTGCGATGTCATTGAGCGTTCTTTAAAGCTGGAAGTTTTTGAGGTCGAGCCGTTTTTTGATTACGATGGATATATTGACCTTAAGCGTTTTTCACGCTATTGGAAGGTAGCCCAAAAGTATGTTTTTGATCGCTGATTAATAGATGGGTAAGTTATAGCGATTTCCAGTTAAGTGAGGTACAGATAATATTTTGAAACGCAGAGGAACGCAAAGTAAAGCGCAGAGAGAAGTATGAGCGGCGGCTTCCGCCGTAGACGCGCAAGCGGCTTGTCGTCAGACATCATAACTTCAGTGGGTACGCAGAGATTTGTACCTCAGCAGACTAGGAAACGCTATAAGTTGAATCAAATGAATAAAAAATATGCCAGTTGCATAAGTCCTATTAATAACTGATAACTGATAACTGATTTAACACCATTTACCATCTTCCATATGAATGATGCGATCTGCAATATCTAAAATTCTGTTATCATGAGTCACCATTAAAATAGAACAATTTTGTTCATAGGCTAATTGCTGCATTAAATTGACAACATCTCTACCTGTTTTACTATCTAAAGCAGCAGTCGGTTCATCGGCTAAAATTAACTTGGGTTGACTCACTAAAGCACGAGCGATCGCAACTCGTTGTTTTTGACCACCTGAAAGATCCGATGGATAATAATTAATTCTGTGTCCTAAATTTACAGCCGTCAATATATCCTCAGATTTCTTATGAGCTTCCCTGGCAGAAATATATTTGTGTAATTCCAGTGACATTTGCACATTTTGTCTAGCTGTTAAAAAATCTAGTAAATTATGACCTTGGAAAATATAACCAATATGACGACGTATTTCTACTAATTGTTCATTACTAGCACCCTTAAGTTCCTGACCTAAAAACTTCAAACTTCCTTCTTGAACAGAACGTAAGCCACCTATCAAAGTTAGTAAGGTTGTCTTTCCAGAACCAGATGGCCCAGTCATAATCACAATTTCTCTGGAACGAATTGATAAATTAATATCAAACAAAATTTGAGTTCTTAGGTTTTTACTTCCAAAGTAATGGTTAAGGTTTTGTATTTTAATTATATAATCTTCTGATGTTAAATTATCAAACATATCTTTCAATAAACACAGTATATGTAGGGGAGGCAAATTGCAGTGTGGATTTTCCTCCTGCAATATTGCCGTTGTGTTAGGCGTAAGCCGTAACGCACCAAAAGCTTTGTTAAGTAAGTTATGGTTGTCTTTATCACAACAGCAATATTGCATGGTTAAAATCCCCAGTAAACAATGAAATCAAAAAATATCTGCTGGGTCTAAATTGCGTAATTTATTGGTAGAAAAAAAACCAGAAATCAAACACATAAAAACAGTGAATACAAATATAATAACCACCTTATCTAAACTCATTATTACTGGTAACTTCGTCGCATCTCGTGCAATATCATATAAAATTATGGATATAAATAGACCGGGAATATAACCTAGAGTAGCTAACATTAAAGCTTGCTGAAAAACCACATTTAATAAATAATAGTTTTTAAACCCCATTGCTTTGAGAGTTGCATACTCAGTCAAATGATTAGAAATATTAGTGTAGAGAATTTGATAAACAACTACTACTCCGACAACAAAACCCATACCTACCATGAGATTAAACACGAATCCAATCGGTGTTCTCAAACTCCAATAGCCTTTTTCTAAAGCAATAAATTCCTGGAGAGTAATTATTTTCACATCTTTGGGTAATCTAGCAGATAAAGCTTCTACCACTTTTTGGGGATTACTACCAGGCTGGAGATTAATTAAGCCTATATCTATATTTTGTACGGAACGATCTTGAAAGATACGCAGAAAGGTGGAAGAATTAACAATTAAATTGCCATCAACTCCAAAGGAAGGGCCAAGGCTAAACAGTCCACCAACTCTAACTTTATATCCAATTAAACTGTTATAATTAAATATTTCTACTTTGACCGTGTTTCCTTGCAGAAATTCTTGAGCAATTGGGCCAAACTCTGGACGAGAGGCACTGTCAAAAAAAACTATGTTAGGAAGTTGTAGTGACTTTAATCTTTGTTGAATTTCAGGTAATAGAAAAACTGATTTAATCGGATTAAATCCAATCACATAAATAGGGTATTTTCTGCCATTTATAGGATTTTTTAGTTTAGCAAATTGTAAATACAATGGGCTAACTGATTCTACACTTTCTAACCCTAATGCTTGGTATAAACGCCAGCGTGGAAAGCTTTGGTTAGATGTTAAAGCTTTATATTGTGCGCTGATTAAAACTAAATCTGCTTGCAAATTAGTATGTACCTGTGTAGCACTGTCATAGAGAGCATCTTGAAATCCAATTTGCATAAACATCAGAACTGCAACAAACGCAATTCCAGCTAAAGCTACAAAAAAGCGAACTCTTTGCCGAGCTAATTGTAACCAGGCTAGAGGTATGTTGAGAATCATTTTTTTTAGCCTCTATTAATTAATCCAAAATTTATAGTAATTTTTATTCAAATGAGGTACAAAATTAATCTTTTTTTCAACGCAGAGGGGCGCGGAGTAAAGCGCAAAGGTACGCAGAGATTTGTACCTCAGCAGACTAGAAAACGCTATATCATCCGGTGCGTTACGCGTTGCTTTAGCCCGCCCTACAAATTTCGTAAGGATTCAGGTTATATATTAATAAATACATCAACTTGTAAATCAGTAAGACCAGTGACCTTTCTATTATCTTCTGGGCTATCAATACGGATTCTAACATCAATAACTTTGTTATCCCTATCTGCACCAGGATTAGTACTGAAAATATTTTGTTGCCCAACTTGTAAACCAATTTCTGTGACTGTTCCTCTTAATTCTCCGGTGAAAGCATCGCCAGTGATAACAGCTGACTGACCTAGCCGGACTTTTTTAATATCAGTCTCGTAGACTTCTGCTACTACATACATTTGCTGTGTGTTACCTAAATCAGCTATGCCTGCATTGCCAATTATTTCTCCGGCTCTAGTATGAATTTTGAGGATTTGAGCATTGATAGGAGACCTGACAATGCTTAACTCTAAATCTGCGTGAGCTTGTTTGACTGAAGCTCTTGCAGTTTCAATATCAGTTTGTGCAGCTTGCACATCTGTAGGACGAATTTCAGCGAGACTCTCAAGTCTGGCATGAGCTTCATATAATTGTTTTTGCAGGGTTTCGACAGTACGATTTAACGAAGCATTAGCCTCATTGAGCTGTTGTTGTACTGTATCAACTCGCAACCGTTTACTATCAGAATCGGATGCTGATATTGCACCTTCTTTATATAACTGCTGATAGCGTTGATTTTCTCTTTTAGCATTACTTAACTCGGCTTCTAAACGACCAATTGTGGCTTCTTGTGCAGATATTTCGCCGCGTAATTGTGCTTCTAAGCGATCAATTGTAGCTTCTTGTGCAGAGATATCTCCGGCTTTTGCACCGGCTGTTACTTGGTTGAGACTAGCTTGAGCAACCAAAACTTGCCTTTGAGCTTTTTCAAAAGCTGCTAGACGCATAGTGTAACTGTCAAGAATTGCCACCACTTGTCCCTGACGTACAAAGTCTCCTTTTTTGACAAAAATTTTTTCTACCCGCGCACTGCCTAGAGAACCTGCGGCAGATAGACGAGTCACTTCTCCTTGGGGTTCTAAACGTCCCAAAGCGGCAACAGCATTGATTGTAGGCACAGTTTTGACTTCTTCTTGAAGTTGCAGGCGAGATTGAGAGCGTGTAACAGTGTAGAGAGTAATTGCACCAGGAACTATTGCCATCAACAACATCAAAAATATTGTCCATTTATTGAGAGGTTTAATAAATGACTCTTTTTGTTTTTGTACCATAATCATGCCTTTGATAATTCCAAGAATATTCTTGTTTGGGCTTAATTACTATTGATATAAATTCAGGCGATCGCGCCTCAAAACTGCTCCTAAAATCCCACCATATATTTGAAATTGCTCTGCATAAACAATAAACTGATTGATCCTCAATTACAACTGATATGCAACACAAGTGATAGTGAGTAATAAATTATTTATGAAATAGCATTTTTTAGTGTGGCTCTTCA
>JBODRP010000103.1:0-15860 GCA_050633005.1 Trichormus sp.
CATAATCCAGGAGTAAGTAACTACTGGGTAAGATTCATCACCTTCAGGATCGGTAATAAAAGCACGGAAGTTTTCTGGGAGGGTTACTGCTTCTAGTGTCTTAGAAGCTGATTCGTCTGTAGGTACGACGAATTTACCACTCTTGTTTTCTAAAGCAGCATACTTGAGGTCATTCTGTTTGGCGTAGCCATACTCAACATAACCAATTGCACCTTGTGTTTGCTTAATTTGAGCAGTTACGCCTTCATTCCCTTTAGCACCTACCCCTACTGGCCAGTTGACAGTTTTGCCATCACCGATTTTGCTTTTCCAATCTGGACTAACTGCGCTCAGATGTTTAGTAAATACTCCTGTCGTGCCACTACCATCAGCACGATGCACAACTGTAATAGGCTGGTCGGGAAGCTTAACATCTGGGTTAGCAGCAGCAATCTTAGGATCGTTCCAGTTTTTAATATTACCTAGGAGAATATCCACATAAACAGCCCGTGGTAGCTTGATATCAGGATTATCAGGCAGGTTATAAGCTAGAACAATACTACCAGCCGTCATCGGTAACAACAGCACTCCTTTATCTGCTGGCACTTTCTGGATTTCATCATCCTTCATTGCCACGTCGCTAGCCCCAAAGTCTACAGTACCTTTGATAAATTGCTCAACTCCAGCACCACTACCTACTGACTGATAGTTGACTTGTAAATTAGGATACTTTTTGTTTAAGTCTGTGAACCAACTTTGATATAAAGGGGCAGGAAAAGATGCACCAGCACCAGTTAATGAAACATTGCCACCAAGCTCCAATTTCCCAGGGGTAGACGTTGTCACATCTTTAGCTGTCCCAGGAGGAGCATCATTAGTTCCTGTGTTGTCTGAGGCTTGCTGTCCACCACAAGCAGCTAAACTAACTGTTAGTGCTAATACTGAGAAAATAGCCGGAATACGGTTAATTTTGTTTGTCTGTACACGTGAAAGCATAGCTATCAGTTTTGGGTAAATTTCCACATAGGCGATTCTAAAGTACTCCTTCTAGGTAGGTTTAAAGGTTAAGCTTCGGTTAATAAAGGCAAAAAAATATATTTTTTTTAGACTCATATGCTGAGTTGTTATAGCCCAATCAAAGCTAAAATTTATACTATGTCCAAGAATTATGACTGTGAAACGTTGCTGCTGATATCTATTATGAGTATTTACCAAGGTCTATGATTTAATTCTATGCAGAATTTTTGCTCGAATGAGCGAGTTATCAACAAAAAAATCAAGTTTATCCAGCAAAGGTTGATCAACTAGCGATCGCCAATTTTGCTTTCGCTTCATTGCAACTCATTCCAAGTATTTATACTTGAATTAAAAAAATACCTTTATCCCATCCGGAATATATAAATATTTAGTAAAGCCTAGAGACATCCATCAACCCGCTAACTAGCACGCATAAATACCAAAACTCTTGTTAGCTATTTTACCATTATATTCGAGAAAATAGTATCAGACAATATCTAGAACACAATGCAGAAAAACCAACTGCCAAAATCCCTCACACTGAAAAATATGATACTCCTGGAGTGGTAATCAATAGATATCAGGATGAGAGCAGAAAGCCCACATCTTCAAGGTATAGAACGGGCAGGTTGCATAATTAATGCCTATACTGGTTGCTATTGGTTTTTCCTTTCGCCTAATCATCAATGTTTGCCGCGTCCAATCAATTATTATGGTCTATGATTGGCTTACTCTTGACGATTGGTGGTACTTTTCTAGAAGCATATAGTATCACCTCACCTTGGAGTTGGAGTCAGCATGGGATTCAAACTGTTTCTTTAGGTGTCACCTATCAAATTGGTGCGGTGCTGTTAATAGGCTGCCTAGGAGGACAAAGTGCTGGTGCTTTGTCACAGATTGCTTACTTGGTTATGGGTTTAACTCTACACCCCGTATTTGATGGAGGTGGGGGCGTTGGCTATATTAAGTTATCTCAGTTTGGCTATCTACTAGGATTTATTCCTGGTGCATGGATTTGTGGATTTGTTGCTTTTCAAGCTAGACCAAGGCTAGAAACGCTAGCATTTAGCTGTATTTGTGGCTTATTAACTATCCATATATGCGGAATTATTTATTTAATCATTAGTCATGCTTTTCAGGGACAAGGTATAGACAGCCCATTATTAACACAAGCCATTCTCAGATATTCTTGGTTTGCGATACCTAGCCAGCTAGGTGTAGTTTGTGCCGTTACCGTAGTAGCATATGTGTTGCGGCACTTAATGTTTTATTAGTGATCACAACCATAAAAGCTATTCAGTTGATCATTGTTTTTCCCCTGCTGCCTTGCCTCCTGCTTTGTCATTTCCCCCCAACTTCTATTTTCATGCGTGTAAAAAATCACATTTTCTTGATCGTTGCCTTTGTCGCAGTTATTTTAGACCAACTAACAAAATACTGGGTAGTAGAAGCATCTTCGTTTTGGCCACTAGAAACGCTCCGCGACCCCAAAACCGGGATAACATATGATAGACATACCCTATCACTCCTACAAGGTATATTTCATTTCACCTATGTCAAAAATGATGGTGCAGCTTTTAGTATACTGAGCGGACAAGTAGATTTATTGCGCTGGCTATCTTTGGGAGTAAGTTTAATCCTCATCGCAGTAGCATTATTTGGCCCAGTATTAGATCGTTGGGATCAGTTGGGATATGGTTGTATCTTGGGCGGTGCTATTGGTAATGGTATTGATAGATTCGCTTTAGGCTATGTAGTTGATTTTCTCGATTTTCGCTTGATTAACTTTGCTGTCTTTAATGTTGCAGATTCATTCATTAGCATAGGTATTGTTTGTCTTTTGATTGCTTCTTTACAAAAAACACCTAATTCTCATCGTAGAGTACGATAAATCTCTATACATAGTACAAAAAGAAAGGAACAAGGATTAAAGTTCTTGTTCCTTTCTTTATTAAGTCAAAATTAGTGATCTACTAGTTACCAGTGCTAGGAAGTAAAGGTAAAGCAGAGTCTGGAGATGTATTAGGAGAGATGTTTCCTGGTGCTGGTGCTGGAGTGGTGGTTTCGGGGGTGGTAGACTCAGGTGCAGTGATGTTTCCTGGCGCTGGTGCTGGAGTGGTGGTTTCGGGGGTGGTAGACTCAGGTACGGTGATGTTTCCTGGTGCTGGAGTAGTAGTTTCAGGACTGCTAGACTCAGGTACGGTGATGTTTCCTGGTGCTGGTGCTGGAGTGGTGGTTTCGGGGGTGGTAGACTCAGGTGCAGTGATGTTTCCTGGTGCTGGAGTAGTGGTTTCGGGGGTGGTAGACTCAGGTACGGTGATGTTTCCTGGTGCTGGTGCTGGAGTTATGGTTTCAGTAGGTTGAGTTTCTACTGGAGTACTATCAGAAGCATTAGGTGTGACAGATTGATTATTTGCACAACGGGAATTGAGAGGGAAACGCTCACACAGAATTTTAAATCCTTCTGGGGATAACTTGATTTCCGTTGGTGAACTAGTGGATGAGCTATTAGATTGAGCAATAGGGGATTTACTAGATTGAGCGACAGAAACATTAGCTGTAATTGCCAAAGTCAGGACTGTACCAATCAGGGTCAGAGATTTTCCCATAATTCTGAACTTAACCTCAACGGAAACGGAACACTCGCACTATTAAAACAGACAATAGATATTTAGAAAATATTCCTAAATGAAGATGTTTTCTTTTGTTGTAATGTATGTGGATATGTAAAAGTAGCCAAACTTTAATCATCAATTTATGGATAGCAGGTTTTCAAGAATACAAAAGCGAAGTTATGCCGTCTAGTGATTCTAGAAATTAACGTTAGCTAAAATCAGTGTTTTAGCTACGGCTAAAAAATATTGATCTGTATTAACCAATACCCCAAGTTAAAAAGTAAATTTACTAGATAGCTAGTCTATTGATGTAATATTGAATCGGCAATAATTCCGTATAGCCAATTAAATTTTTGGCTTAGGAGTAAAATGGTGTAAAACCAATATAGAGACTGCAATTAGCCCGATTCTTCACTCTTTACCGTGATGTAAACAGCCGATGAACTCTCCCCAACCTCCTCACAAATCACAAACTTTACTTGGTCAACTGACTCAAGCAGTACATACGATTCAAGCTAGGGTTGATTTTTCTAAACTGGCTCTGAAGCCTAACGCCAAAGTACCAGAACTGTGGGTGCAGGATGCAGGGGCAGATAAGGCGGAAGTTTATCCATTGTTGGGCGATCGCTATATACTGGGTCGCAGTTCTAAATCCTGTGATATAGTCATTCGCAACCCAGTTGTCAGCCAAATTCACCTATCCTTATCGCGGGATTCTTCCCAGCGTACCCCAGTCTTTATTATCAAAGATGAAAACTCCACTAATGGCATTTATCGCGGCAAACGGCGAGTTAATACCTTAGAACTACGTCATGGCGATATTCTTACCCTCGGCCCACCAGAATTAGCAGCTTCAGTGCGATTGCAATATGTCGATCCGCCACCTTTCTACATCAAGGCTGCAACCTGGACAGGCTATGGTATCGCTGGGGTAAGTGCCTTGTTAGGATTAGTAATAGGGGTTGAGTCCTTTAAGTTTAAAGTCAGACCTTTACCCACAGCTACCCGCGCCCCTGTGGTAGTTTACGCCCGTGATGGTAGTACCCCCTTGCGTGAACCCCGGACAGTAGCTCACGTAGACATGAAGCGTCTAGAAGATTTTGGCCCTTATTTACCCTCAGCAGTTATAGCTTCTGAAGATAGCCGCTATCATTGGCATATTGGAGTTGACCCCCTGGGTGTTTTACGTGCTGTGTTGATTAATACCCGTAGTGGAGATGTACAGCAAGGAGCTAGTACCATTACCCAGCAGGTGTCCCGGAGTCTATTTCGAGATTATGTAGGCGCACAAGATTCTCTAGGACGAAAAATTAGGGAGGCAATTGTTTCCCTAAAATTAGAAGCCTTTTACAGCAAAGATGAAATTTTGCTGACTTACTTAAATCGGGTGTTTTTGGGGGCAAATACCTCCGGTTTTGAGGATGCTGCTAAGTATTACTTTGAAAAATCGGCTAAAGACCTATCCCTAGCTGAAGCTGCCACCTTGGTAGGAATTTTACCTGCTCCTAATGCCTTTAATTTCTGTGGAGATGGCCCCAGAAAACTTGACGCTGCTGACTACCGCAATCGTGTAATTAAGCGGATGTTAGAAATGGGCAAAGTTAGCCAGGAGGAAGCAAACCGAGCTAGAAGATCAACAGTACAAGTCAGTCCGAAAGTATGTGAGCAACAAGCTAAAACAATAGCTCCGTATTTTTATGACTATGTTTTTCAGGAACTAGAAAATATCTTAGGTGAAGGTGCAGCTAGAGAAGGCAACTATATCATTGAAACCCAGCTAGACCCCAGCATTCAAGCTCAAGCCGAAACATCTCTACAAAATTCAGTCAGAACATCTGGTTCGGCTTTTCGCTTTTCCCAAGGCGGAATGGTGACGCTGGACACGAGAACCGGTAGTATTCTAGCAATGGTAGGAGGAACTGACTATCGCCAAAGTCAGTTTAATCGGGCTGTGCAAGCTAAAAGACAGCCAGGTTCTACCTTTAAAATTTTTGCTTACACCCAGGCACTTGTACAGGGTATACCAGCATCTAGAACTTATTCCTGCGCTCCTTTAACCTGGCAAGGTTTTACATATAAACCCTGTCGTATCGGTGCAAATACAAGTTTAGATATTGCTACTGGACTAGCACTTTCAGAAAACCCTATTGCTTTGCGAATAGGGCAGCAAGTGGGTTTAGATAGGGTGGTGTCGATGGCACACCGTTTGGGTGTCAAGTCATCACTTGACCCTGTACCTGGGTTGATTTTGGGTCAAAGTGTTGTCAATGTTTTAGAAATGACTGGTGCTTTTGGCGCAATTGCTAATCGAGGAGTGTGGAATCCGCCCCATGCAATTAGTAGAATTTTAGACAGTAGTGATTGTAAAGATCGCAATGATTTGAAAACCTGCCGTGTCATCTATTCCTTTGACCAAGATAGAAATGCTAATCAGCGCGTCTTACCAACAGCTATAGCTGACCAGATGACTAATATAATGCAGCAGGTAATTACACGGGGTACAGGCCGCGGTGCTGCTATTGGGTTGGGGGAAGCAGGCAAAACCGGGACAACTGATAAAAACGTAGACTTGTGGTTTATCGGCTTTATTCCTAATCGGCGGCTAGTCACAGGTATTTGGTTGGGCAATGATAACAACTCCCCTACCAATGGTAGCAGCGCACAAGCTGCTCAGTTGTGGGGTAATTATATGAGGAGAGTTACAAGGTAAATTCGTAATTCGTAATTCGTAATTCGTAATTCCTAGCTCTTAATTACGAATTATGAATTACATCATAATGTGAATTAAAATCTTGTAAATCCCTAGATATTTGTAGGGGCGGGTTCACCAAGATCAAGAGTTAATCATTAATAATGTTTGTTAACCCGCCCCTAACGAGTTTGATACGCACCGCCCATAGGCTATTTTCTGGATAGTAAGGTTGTCCTAATTCACATTAGACGTGAATTAGTAATTACGAATTACGAATTAGTAATTACTAATTATTATTGTATCCCTGCCAAGGGGTGACTTCTAATTGACCGCTAGGTTTAAATATTACTTGGAAGTGGGCTAAGGCCTCCTTATTGTTGGGAGCAGCTGTATTTGAACCGTATACTGCTTGAAACATTTTTGGTAAAGGTGTTTCTCGGAAATAATCAAAAGCTACTTGATTGAGGGGTTCATAATCGGCAATTATGCCATCTTTATTGATGGCAACGCGATACTTCAAATCTTTGTTAAAAGTGGGAGTTCCACTCCAATTTTGCCGGACTGCATCATAAAGCTTTTGGTTTAAAGTTTTGATAGTATTAGCATCAGAGATTTTTACGCCGACTACTTCCGGGGTTCTGGCATAGCCCCGCCACGGGCTAACTTCTAGTATGCCTCTGGTAGTAAAAACTACTTTAAATTGAGCAATTGGTTCATTGGCAATGGGAGTACGGTTAGCAGGATTGTAAAGTAAGTTAGGCAGAGGTGTTGATTCTATACCTTCGTTTGCCCCTTGGTTGACTGCTTTGTAACCGACAATTGAGCCATCGGCAGCTACACCTACGCGATAAACTAAATCCTGTTTAACGGCTGTGCGATTATTCCAAGCAGGATCAATTTGATTCCAAACTTGCCGATTTAAAACACGTAATTGTGATGGGTCAGTGATTTCATTAACGTTATTTAAAAGTGCT
Organism: Trichormus sp.; assembly: GCA_050633005.1. GTDB lineage: Bacteria > Cyanobacteriota > Cyanobacteriia > Cyanobacteriales > Nostocaceae > Trichormus. The sequence goes on from JBODRP010000103.1 coordinate 7,278, forward strand.
TCTAAGTCTTTAATTGCAGGCTTAGTTGCAGTTTCTGTCGGTGTGGGTGTAGCAGTTGGTGGGGTGGTAGCGGCTGTCGGTGTGGGTGTAGGAGTTGCTGTTGTTATGGGTGTTGTCGTTGGTGAGGCGATAGGACTGGTAGTAGAACTCTGTTCTTCTGGTTTGATTTCTGGTGGACGCATTTCTGGGACAGGAATCAAACTAAAAGCGATCGCTGCCACTGCTAAACTTGAAACACCAATAGTGGCGGGTACTGCCTGTTTGATCACAGCTTGACTAGCACCACCGTAGCGTCTAGTCACCGGTTGTAATTCTAGGGATAACTCCGGTAAAGTTTGGGTATCTGCAAAAAACTGATCTACAGCTTCCACTAAATCAAATAATTGTACCGTATTCAAATCTATTTGAATGGGTTGTTGATGATTGCTAGAGCCACCATTAAATTCATCTGGTGCATTCTCAGCGTGAACTATTAATCTGTGGCGGTTAACATCGATCTTCTGTAACTCCACCAATTCTGAGTCTTGGTTATGGGCTTGTGGGTTGGGGACATTACTCAAAAATTCTTGAGCATAACCACTAACTGCTCTCACCAAACTTTCAAAAAATTCTCTTCCTCCCACCAGGGGTTGATTGTGGTTAGAAATATAGCATTCTGCATTTACCAGTATTGACAGTTCAGGACGCAGTTCTTGAAAGTGTGCGCCCCTGGTAGCATCACTTAATCCCTCTAAAAGCAAGGTACAATTAGGTAAACTGTACTTACGTTGAATATTCATTCTACTTCACCGTCAAATAGACTAATCCAAAAACGCTGCATTCCAGCCGTACCAGTACAAAATAGCAATTGTCCCAATAAATTTATTGCTAATTCATTTAATTTTTCATCAGAATTTAAAGCTAATGCACCAAATCGGCGAGCGTTCATTCTGCTTTTAAAATGCGCTCTAAACCGTTCTAAGTAATTAGATATGCGTAAATTCTGTTCTAAGGGGATTTGCTTGTCGTTCAGTTGTTGACAAATCATCAACATTTGGCGGATGACTACTGTTAACCGCCGGGCAATGTAACAAGCAATTACCACTAAGGCTTTTGCTTCCATAATAGTGAGAGGGCGACGAATATGCGCTCTTCTGATGGGGTTAGAACTCCGCATCCGCCATAAATTCACCCTATCCTTGACAATGCCTTTCAAATCCAACTCCTGGGCAAAAGCGAGGATGGCTTCAGAACCACCTAATTCTAAAGCTTCAATCGCCAGTAAGATGAGATCAATTTGCAATCTAGTTCTAGGGGGACATCCCTGTCCAGCGATCGCAGGATCTGGTAAAGTGTCCAAAATCATCGGCAATGATGGGGGATTTGGACTATTGAACGGCGTTAAGCTTGCAGAAACATTCATTCTATAAAATACCCTGTCCAGTTCTAATAGACTAGGCAAACCTAGTACGACTAATTTAAGATCAACAGCTAAAAAGCAAGATTAAACTTGTAGCCATAACAAGTCTAATGGATATATACATTACTTATTGCTTCTACTTCCAGGTTAATTTTTACGTAAATTTAAGTTTTTAAAGCATAATTTTACTCTCTTTTTGTATGAGTATTAATCTATCTTCAGCTTGGTGTAGATTCCCAATATCGTCAATGGATCAAGCGTATGACATTATAGTGTACGATTTTTCACGTAACTGGGGATAAAGAGGCAAGGGGGCAAGGAGATCATCAATTCAAAATTCAAAATTCAAAATTCAAAATTAAAGAATTGTGAGCAGGGAGCAGGGTAAAACAACCCCAGTCCCCAGTCCCCAGTCCCTTAACCCCAGTCCCTTAACCCCATTCCCTAACAACTATGGATTTAAAATCTCTCATTCGTGACATCCCTGATTTTCCTAAGCCCGGAATTATGTTTCGGGATATCACTACTTTACTCCGCGATCGGGAAGGATTGCGCTATACTATTGACTTTTTGGCAGAAAAATGTATAGCGTCTGGTTTTGAGGTGGATTATGTTGCGGGTATGGAGTCACGGGGTTTTATTTTCGGAACACCGTTAGCTTATAGATTAGGTGCTGGTTTTATCCCTGTCCGCAAAAAAGGCAAGTTACCGGCTGCTGTGCATTCAGTAGAATATCAGCTAGAGTACGGTACGGACTGTTTAGAAGTGCATCAAGATGCTTTACACCCAGGTAGCCGAGTCTTGATTGTAGATGATTTGATTGCTACGGGGGGAACAGCCAGTGCTACAGCTCAACTAGTCCAGCAAATAGACTGTGAATTAGTGGGGTTTGGGTTTATTATCGAGCTACGAGATTTACAAGGGCGCAAAAATTTACCAGATGTGCCAATTATTTCTTTAGTTGAGTATTAACATTCATTAATTGCTATGACATCTACACGAATTTCCGGGGATAGAGTGTGGGACTGGTTGATAAGATTGATCACCAGCGAAACATTTATTTATGTGGTAAAGCGCATATTGCAAGCACTTTTTACTATTGTGCTAGCATCGGCGTTATCATTTTTCATCATCAAACTGTCCCCAGGTAATTATGTAGATACATTACGGCAAAATCCCAAAATTTCCCCAGAGAGGATTCAAGAGTTAATCGAGCAATTCGGTTTAGATAAGTCTTGGCCGGAACAATATGGATCATGGTTGTGGCGTATTATCACCAAGGGTGATTTCGGCACAAGTTTTGTTTACCAGCGTTCAGTTGCCTCTCTGTTGTGGGAGAGAATACCGGCTACTCTACTTTTGGCGATCGCTTCCTTAATTGTGACATGGGCGATCGCCATTCCTTTGGGTATTGTTGCGGCTGTCAAACAAAATAAAGCCACTGACCGGATTTTACAGGTGATTAGTTATACCGGACAAGGATTTCCCAGTTTTATTACTGTTCTCTTCCTACTCATATTTGCTCAGTTCACCACACCTTTATTCCCCGTAGGTGGCATGACTAGCATTGATCATGCGGATTTCTCTTGGTTTGGTAAAATCCTTGATATTGGTTGGCACATGATTTTACCTACCATTGCCTTGAGTATTACTAGTTTTGCTGGCTTACAACGCATCATGCGGGGTGAATTATTAGACGTGCTGCGCCAAGATTATATTCAAACCGCACGCGCCAAAGGACTCCCAGAAAATCGCGTGATTTATGTTCATGCCTTGCGGAATGCCATCAACCCCCTAATCACTTTGTTAGGCTTTGAGTTAGCAGGTTTATTAGGCGGTGCATTTATCGCCGAACAGTTCTTTAACTGGCCAGGTTTAGGTAGATTAACTTTACAGGCAGTAATTGCTAAAGACCAGTATTTAGTCATGGCCAGTCTAGTTATGAGTGCCGTGTTGTTAAATGTCGGCAACCTGATGGCAGACTTATTACTCAAAGTAGCAGATCCCCGCATTCGTTTAGAAGCATAGTTTTGACTACTATTTCTCCCTCTGCCCTCTGCTCCCCTGCCCCCTGCCCCCATGCTCTCTGAAGTCTATTACATACTGCGTTCTAAAGCTGATGGACGTTACCTCACAGCTCGTCCTACCGAGGAAACATCAGGTTATTTATTATTATTTCGAGAAAATTTTGATGCCTTAAGCTATCTCAACACCCATGCACCGGAAGTAGCCAACCGCTTTGCTGTAGAATCTCTTCCAGGTACACAGTTGGGTAGTTTACTCAAACGCTGGGGTTTTATAGGTGTGGGAATTGTAACTGACCCATTGTTACCAAAAGTAGACTTTTTACAACATAACTAAGTAATTTTGGGGAGGTAGTGGTAAATTATGCCCTACAGTGACTTTACCATCCGCAAAGTCAAGCAAGCTTTTGGACTCACTACGATTGAAGGGGAAAAATTCTTACCAGAAATTACACCCATTGCGCCTAGTTCTACTTTGAATGAGTTTCTAGCTGAGAGTTTTACTATAGCGATTCCTAGTTAAGTGAGATACAGATAATATTTTGAAACGCAGAGGGGCGCGGAGTAAAGCGCAGAGGTACGCAGAGATTTGTACCTCAGCAGACTAAGAAACGCTATAAGCAGCCAAATTGTTAGCTAAATATGCTTAAAGGTATCTAAAAAAAGTAGCGTTAATTGCTGTAAAATCATGGTATGTCCGAAAACCAAGGACGCACAAACCAATCAGCCTTTTAGTTGAAAAACAAAAAGTAAGGTCGGCTTGACCTGAACTTAACGCCTGGGGACTGTTGTAGCCTTCTATCTTGGAAGAAGCAGGAAGAAATCACTAAACCTAGTTTTACTAAGTTTAGGTAAGTATTTCAGAGCAGTTTACCATTAGCGATCGCCACAGGTAGCGAAAATAAAAAAGTCAAAAGAAAATCATCTTTTGACTTGTTATTTTTAAATTTTGACTTTCTAAACTACTACTTTCTCCAAAATCAGCTTAGAACGCTTCACTTGTTCAGGAATTGCTACTGGGTAATCTCCAGTAAAGCAAGCGGAACAAAAATTATTGGTGTCTTCCCCTGTGGCTTCTAACATTCCTGACCAACTCAGGTAAGCAAGGCTTTCTACTTCTAATTGTTGAGCGATTTCTTGCACAGATTTTGTAGCTGCAATTAATTGATCTTGAGTATCGGTGTCAATACCGTAGAAGCAGGGATGAGTGACTGGTGGGGAGGAAATCCGCATATGTACTTCTGCTGCACCGGCTTCACGCAAGGCTTTGACTAGTTTGCGGCTGGTTGTACCCCGGACGATGGAGTCATCCACAATAATCACTCTTTTGCCCGCCAATACATCTTTAAGCGGGTTGAGCTTCATTTTGATTCCCGATTCTCTCATGGTTTGGGTAGGCTGAATGAAGGTGCGTCCTACATAACGGTTTTTAATCAACCCTTCACCGTAGGCGACACCAGAGGCTTGGGAAAAGCCAATAGCCGCAGGTATCCCAGAATCAGGAACTCCAAATACAATATCTGCGTCTACATAGGATTCTTTTGCTAATTGCCGTCCTAAGCGCATCCGATAGCTATACAGGCTTTCATTGTGCATTTGGCTATCTGGACGAGCAAAGTAAATCATTTCAAAAATACATAGCTTGGGTTGGGGTTTTTCACTCCAGTGGTAGGAAGCTAAACCTTCGTCAGTAATCCAAACTACTTCACCTGGTTCGACATCCCGCAGGTATTCTGCACCAATAATATCTAAACCGCAGGTTTCCGAAGATAAAACATAACGGACTGGATTTTCTGGTAAAGTACCGAGAACTAAAGGACGAATGCCATTAGGGTCACGCACACCCATCACACCCACGGGTGTACCTACAACTAAACTAAACGCGCCTTGACAACGATGAAACGCCTGAATCCCTCCTTCTAACCAGTCTGCACCAGCGTTGACAGCTTCAGCGATCGCAAAGGCAATCATCTCAGAGTCAGTGGTTGTCACTAAGTTAAAATTACTCTTGACTAACTCTTCCCGCAACTGCACAGTATTGACTAAATTACCATTATGTGCTAGGGCTAAAGAACCTAAGCGAGTTTCCACGACAGCAGGTTGAGCGTTGACTTTCCTACTAGAACCTGTGGTGGAATAACGAGTGTGACCAACGCCGATACTTCCAGGTAACTCTTCTAAAATCGATTCATTAAAGACTTGAGACACCAAACCCATGTCTTTGTGTAGGTGTACAGTTGTCCCATCAAAGGTGGCAATGCCAGCTGATTCTTGACCCCGATGTTGTAGGGCATATAATCCAAAATAAGTTAGTTTGGCAACATTTTCTCCTGGTGCGTAGATACCGAAAACTCCGCAAGCTTCTTCAGGCTTGTCAGGACGATTTCCCAGACTATCGGTTGAGTCGTCAGTATGCTGGGGGTACTCATCCAAAGTGACGGAATCAATGGAAATCATGCTAGCTTTGCTCCTGGTTGGGGTGTCAAGTCATGCCAATTCAAAAGTCACGCCTACCCTGCGGTGAGGCTTGCGCCTACAAAATTCAAAATCGAGAAAGCCAGATTTTACAATAGCCTCTGATTGCTGAATCTTGGCGAATTGGTGTCACTGGGGTTATCTATAATGAACTGGATAGTGTGGCTATTCTTAATAAATCTTTAACCATCCATTAAAACAGTACCCTAAATGTGTCCGAATATGCTATCGATTTGATGAAATTGGGCATGGGGCATGGGGGAGGCAGCCGCGTGGGCGGGTTTCCCGACTTGAGCAGACTGCCGTCATGGGGAATGGGGCATGGGGCATGGCAAAAGGTCAAAGATAATTTTTACCTTTTGCCTTTTGCCTTTTGCCTTACTTATTCTCTGACGTAAACTAAACGTCTAGCGATCGCATTTTGATAAAGATTGTTCATCTCTTCGATACTAACTTGAATTAAGGTTTGGTTATCAGTGGTTAAAACACTTAAATCTGTATCGGGATTACCGACTGTACCGAGTTTTTGCCATACCTGATTGAGATTTGTCTGTAAATATGATTCCCAATTTTCTTGTTGTGCGGGAGATACAGAGACAATAATTCTTGCCCCACCTTCACCAAAGAGTAACTCATCTAAGCGTTGTGACTGGCTAGCTTCTAGATAAATTTGCGCCCCTAGTTTACCACCAAGACAAGATTCGGTTAAAGCAACGGCTAAACCCCCTTCAGCACAATCATGGGCTGAATTTATCCAACCTGCACAGATACCTTCACGACAGGCGGCTTGCACACGGCGTTCTAAGTCAAAATCTACCGGAGTTGGCCTACCTGCTACAGTGTTGTGAATTGTGGCTAAATATTCCGACGCGCCTAAATTATGGGCAGATGAGCCGAGAAGATAAATTACATCCCCAGGGTTTTGCCAACCTTGTCCACAAATTTTAGTTAAATCAGGAATTAGCCCCACCATCCCTACAACTGGAGTCGGGTAAATGGGTTGGGGGTTGCCTTGGGAATCAAGGGTTTCATTGTATAAAGAAACATTACCACCAGTTACAGGAGTCGATAATTCTCGACAACCTTCCGCCAACCCACGACAAGCTTCGGCTAATTGCCAATAACCAATCGGTTTTTCAGGACTACCAAAATTGAGGTTATCTGTCACCGCCAAAGGTTCTGCACCCACACAGCTAAGATTCCGTGCTGCTTCAGCGACTACTGCCTTAGCTCCCTCATAGGGGTCAAGGTAAACATAACGAGGATTACAATCTACCGTAGCAGCTACGCCGCTTGGGGTATTACTATTTCCCCCCTGCTTCCCTTCCAGTGGTCTTAATCTAACTACTGCCGCATCTGCGCCACCAGGGAAGATGACAGTATTATTCTGGACTTGGTGGTCATATTGACGATAAACCCAATTTTTCGAGGCAATTGTTGGTGTATCTAGTAAAGTCAATAAAATATCACGCCACGTTTTGAGATGGCCTTGAATTTCTATCCCTGCCGTTGTGCAAGCTGGTAAAGCATCAACCGACCATTCCCAAGCTTTTTGAGCATATTCTGGTGGTTCTGTCAATAACTCACGCTCATACAGTGGGGTATTTTCTGCCAAAGCATCAGCCGGAATTTCGGCGGCGACTCTACCTTGAAAGAGAATCCTCACAATAGGTTCGCTAATTACTGTACCGGCAACAACCGCCTGTAGTCCCCAACGATGGAAAATATCAATTAACTCTTGCTCTCGTCCTTGATGAGCGACAAACAGCATCCGTTCTTGAGATTCTGAGAGTAAATATTCATAGGGAACCATCCCCAATTCCCGCACCGGAATCTTATCTAAATCTAATTCAATCCCGACACCACCTTTGGCTGCCATCTCGGAAGTAGAACAGGTAATACCCGCAGCACCCATATCTTGAGCCGCCACCACTGCACCTGTTTTAAATGCTTCCAGACAAGCTTCAATTAAGGATTTTTCTAAAAAGGGGTCGCCTACTTGTACCGCCGGACGGTCATCCATAGATTCATCGCTTAATTCTGCACTAGCAAAACTAGCCCCTCCCATACCATCACGTCCGGTGGTAGAACCGACGTACAACACAGGATTTCCAATACCTGATGCGCCAGATTTGACGATTTCCGGCGTTTCCATTAATCCTAATGCCATGACGTTGACTAAAGGATTACCAGAGTAAGCAGGGTCAAAGTAAACCTCACCGCCGACAGTAGGAACGCCAACGCAGTTATGTGTAATTATTCCAGAGGAAGTGACGAAAAGATGGGTATGATCTACTTCTACATCGTAGACATCACATTCATCGACGGTTTGATGCTGGATACTTTGAATTTTGACAACAGCTACATCTTCAGAGGATTGAGTAAAACGAGGGAAGGAATGCTGAGTGCCATTGTAACGATTTAAAGCCACAGCTAACTGTTGATTGCGCTGCTGACTAAAAACAGTGGCTAAAGCTTTTAATCCTGCCACATTACTCACTTCTAATTGCCATAAGGGTTTACGGATGTGCTTGCGTCCGGCAATTTCTCCCTCACCTGCTGGTTGGCAATAGATATATGGCATCACTCCTTGAGTTTGTAGGAGGAGGAGTGTTTGCTCAAAAAGTTGGCGACTGGTGGTAGCAAAACTAATTTTGGCGTGACTACCATTAGTTTTGGTGGTCA
>JBODRP010000104.1:0-15781 GCA_050633005.1 Trichormus sp.
GCCCCCTGCCCCCTGCCCCCTGCCCCCTGCCCCCTGCCCCCTGCCTAGAAAACATTGCACCCTTATAAGGATATATTCAGTGTGTGAGGTAAGCTAGACCGACAAAAACAGCTAACAGTCCTACGGTGGTAAGGAAGAAATGCTTCAAAGAAGTACCACCCTTTCGCACCATATTTCGCATAGCCAATTTGACATAGCTAGGTTGAGTTTCTGTTGTAGGAGAGTTACTCATAATTAAATAACAAGTTCTTTTATATATAAATGTAACAGTTTGTTAGCAATTATGTTGGGGATTGGGGATTGGGAACTGGGAGTTAGACAAGGGAGGCAAGGTAGACAAGGTAGATAAGGTAGAATTTTTACCCAATGCCCCATGCCCCATGCCCCATGCCCAATTATGCCGATTCTACCAGTTGATTTTCCTGCCGTAGATAGGCTTGGATGAACATATCGAGTTCGCCGTTCATTATGTCAGCGATCGCAGTTGTTTCGGCATTGGTACGCAAATCCTTTACCATCTGGTAAGGATGAAATACATAGTTACGGATTTGGTTGCCCCAGGAAGCTTCCACCATATCACCGCGAATTTCGGCAATTTCTTGGGCGCGTTGTTCTTGGGCAATGACTAACAACTTGGCTTTGAGGCGGGCTAGGGCTTTCTCTTTGTTTTGTAACTGAGAACGTTCTTCTGTACACCGCACAGCAAGTCCTGTGGGTAGGTGAACTATCCGCACGGCTGTTTCTACTTTGTTGACGTTCTGCCCACCTTTACCACCAGAACGGGTTGTAGTGATTTCTAAATCCTTTTCTGGGATATCCAACTGCACTGTATTATCTATCTGCGGCATCACTTCCACCCCAGCAAAACTAGTTTGGCGTTTACCATTGGCATTAAAAGGTGAAATTCGCACGAGGCGATGTGTCCCAGTTTCCGAGCGTAAATAGCCGTAGGCATAACGACCGGTAATTTCTAAGGTGGCTGATTTAATTCCAGCTTCGTCACCTTCTGATTCTTCCGCTAAAGCTACCTTGTAACCATGTGCTTCTGCCCACCGGGTATACATTCTTAATAACATAAACGCCCAGTCTTGAGCATCTGTACCACCAGCCCCAGCGTTAATTGTCAATACTGCCCCTTCTGCATCATAAGGGCCAGACAACAATTGTTGTAATTCCCACTGGTCAAGGTCACGATTCAAGTTAGTAATAGTAGACTCAGCTTCTTGCAATAGTGCCTCGTCGGTTTCCAGTTCCAAAAGCTCAACTACTGCCTTGGTATCTTCCAAACTAGCTTGCCACTGATGATACTGTTCTAGGTGGGCTTTGAGGTCGTTGAGTTCTTGCAGTGTTTTTTGGGCTGTGGTTTGCTCATCCCAGAATTGGGGCTGTGCCGCTATTTGTTCTAAGTCTTGAATTTTTGCTGTCAGTGCAGGTACGTCAAAGATAGTCCTGGGTCTTACCCAGGCGACTAGACAACGTTTCGATTTCTCGTTTGAGTTCTAATACATCCATGTGCTGGCAGAAGTTTTGAGATATTGCTACTTATGTATTTTATTTTCTGATTCTAGCTTTAACTAATCGTCTTTGCCTGTTGTCAAGAAAAAAACCGTAGTTATTCATCTTATAACTACGGCTGATCATTTATTCACTTTTTCTAGTTAATAATTTCTAACGACGGCCATTAATAGCAATCAGCAATCGCAAAATAAAGATGAATAGGTTAATGTAAGTCAGATACATCGACAAAGCCGCAGGTAGATATTGGTCATTGCGGTAAGTACGGGGCAGGATGTAAAAATCAACAACAGAAGCTCCAGCAAACAGAAATACCCCTAAACCGGAAATGGCAATTTCTAACCAATTAGGTGTGTAAACACCAAACAAGGCAAAGACAAATTGAGTCAAGCAGACAACCACCAAGGCGATAATGCCCAGAGAGATGGTTTTGGTCAAAGCCATGCCGTCTTGTTCTGAGAGGTTTGAACCAATGGGACGGGCAACTATGAAAGTGACTCCACAACCAAGGGCAGCTAAACCAATACCTTGAATGCCAACACCTTCACTTTTTAAGGCCACAAATACTAAACCACTCAGGGTATATCCTGACAATAAGCTGTAGGTAGCCAAAAGCGGCAATGCTAGACCCTTATTACCTTTTTCCGCAACATTTTGGGCTACAAAGAAAAGTATTAACTCTAAAATAACTGCCCCAATAAAGGTAGGGAAGAAAATTCCAGGGTTGGTACGGATAATACCCAGACCACCGTAAGTTCCCAGTGCTGTCAGTACTAGACCACCACCGACGTAAGGTAAGGCGTTAGCAATGACATTAGGGCCGACTAGGGCGTGAGACTGGGCGTTACGGAAAGCTTCACGAAAATTGCTGGTATTACTCATAGTTTAGAACTCAGTATGTATTTTGGGAAAACTTCCTGATTATTCTTATTCTTACCAACATTTACGGCTATTCACCAGCGAGAATATCTGAACTTTGATATTTTTAGCGATTGTCATAAAACTTCAAATTATTGCCAATTTGGCTTGAGTATTCATCTTATGCTGGTTATATAGTCTATCAACAATAGACAGATGATCTGCGGCTGAGTCCAGCATTTTTCAGCATAAATAGCTAGTTTTGTTGCGAAAAATAAACTTTATCTAAAGAGTAATTGCTATTAGGAGAATCATCACAGCCCGTAACTAACAGGCAATAAAAATCATGCGTAAAAATACTGAATGCTAGAGATAGTCCGATAAGAATTTCAGTAAAACGACTATAGCTTAATGGGCGTTAGCTAAGGAAAATAATTACAGATTTAAAGAGATACGCAACTCCATTTTGACAAAAAATGGAGTTACAACAAAGGAATTTTTATATGGCAGCAAGTGAGTCCTCTATGCAAATTGATGGTATGGAGTTATTGCACTTATACCACCAAAATCCTACTATTAAACTTCGTAATCAACTAGTTCAGTTACATACTGGATTAGTCAGAAAGATGGCTCATAAATTTAGTCATCAATGTAATGAACCTTATGAAGATTTAGAACAAATTGGTTATTTTGGTTTAATCAGAGCGATTGAGCGTTTTGATCCCAGTCAAGGATATGCTTTTAGTTCCTTTGCTGTTCCGTATATTCGCGGTGAAATGCTCCATTTTTTGCGCGATCGCAGTACTCTATTAAAGATACCCCGGCGTTGGCAAGAACTCTACAATGAAGGTCAAAAAATCCGCAAAGAGTTGTCAATCTCTTTAGGTCGTCCTCCCAAAGATTCAGAAATTGCCAAAGAACTCAAGGTATCTGTGCAAGAATGGCAAGAAACGAAATTAGCAGCCCAAAATCGAATGCCTTTGAGTTTGGATGCTACAGCAGTTCATTATGTTGATTGCCAAATCACTTTAGGCGAAGCACTTCCTTGTCCCCGTTCTACAGCTTTACAGCAACAAAACGAAGAACGGCAACAACTACAAGGGGCAATTAATATGTTAGAAGAAAAGCCTCGTCAAGCCGTAGAAATGGTATTTTTAAAAGAATTATCTCGCAAAGATGCCGCCAAAACTATTGGTACTAGCCCAATGACAGTAACTCGCTATTTACAAAAGGGCATTCAAGATTTAATTGGTTATTTGCAACCGCAAGCCGTAGCAACAGGGTCTTGAGAGTGGTTAAGTTAGTATTGATATCAATTCAAAATTCAAAAATCAAAATTAAGAAATCCATATTACACAAGGGTTTCTTGAGGAATTTGTATGAGTTATGCTAACCCTAGTGAAGCATGAGCAGCCTGCTGAACCACACAAAGATAGTGTTTAAACTTAATCCCATAAAAAGAGTATAAAAATCTCTTCATTTCAAATTCCCTCGATTCAGAAATAAATTACGAATTACGTAGCTTGCTTCTCGCTTTGCGAGTATTACGAATTACGAATTACGAATTACTAATACTAGGGAATACTAAAGAGATGTTAATTTATCGAGTATTTTGTTATGGGTCAGTTCTTGCGCTATTTACGCATCTACCTAATACTTGGCTGTGTTATTTCATTCCTAACCTGGGCTTTGCCTGTACAAGCAGCTAATTATCCTAATCCTCAACTAGAGCGGCAAATTCTAGAAGTTCTTCGCAAACACCCAGAAGTAATTATTGAATCTGTTCAAGCGTATCAACAGCAGCAACAACAGCAAGTAAATCAGTCACGACAGGTATTTTTACAAGATTTACAAACTAATCCCCAGGCGGTAATTGCTAATTCTCCCACGATGGGAGAAACACCAGCAAAAACCGTGTTAATAGAATTTTCTGATTTTCAATGTCCCTACTGTGCTGAGGCACATCAAAAATTGCAGGAGTTGCTAGTTAAGCACCGTAATGAGCTGACATTAGTTTATAAAAATTTACCTTTGCCGATTCATGGTGAAGCTTTGTCAGCTGCGAAGGCGGCTTGGGCTGCAAACCGACAAGGTAAGTTTTGGGAATATCATGATGCCTTATTTACTAATCAAAAGCAACTGGGTGAAAGTTTGTATTTAGATATCGCTAAAAAACTAAATCTAGATATGGAGAAGTTTAACAGCGATCGCCTACTTGCCGAGCCTAGTATTCAACAAGATATACAACTAGCTCAACAATTAGGAATACCAGGTACACCCTTCTTTGTGATGAATAGTAAAAACTATTCTGGAGCTATACAGCTATCAGACATCGAAAGTAAATTAACTAATCCTACTTAACTTACCAAGCCGGAGGGGTGGGGTGTGGAGAACAGACAGCCCCAAAAACCAGTGTATTGGACTGAGAAGCCTAAAATGATGGATTAGGCGTAGGTTGGGTTGAGGCTTTGCAAAACCCAACATTGGTTATGGCGTTGGGTTTCCTAACGTCAACCCAACCTACAATTTTTTCCCACTATATAACTGATAACTGATTCAATCTTCTAATTGCTGAGTTGGTATTTCTACAGCTGTGACATCAATTGTCCCTTCAGGTGCAAAACGGTGAAAATGACCTTTTTGTACTGTGAGTTTTTCCCCACAGTTAGGACATTGCATTTGACTATTATTTAAACCTGTAAATTCATAGGCACAAACGGGGCATTGGTCTGTAACTAAATTCCGTTCCAACCACCAACGTAAGACGAAAAACGCTATTACTGGTGCTATTAATAGCAATCCAAAAAGAATCACTATCGAATTAACTAACCACCCCAAACCCAAAGAAGCCAGCAACCAACCAATTGCTAACAGTGTTAGTAAGGGACGGAGATTTAAAAGATCCAGTTGAGAATTATTAAGCCGCATTTTTAATTATTATCTTGCTCTTTATCTAGGATAACGAGTTTAGTTATTATTCAATGGGCATTGGGTATTGGGTATTGGGAATGGGGCATTGGGCATTGGGTATTGGACATTGGGGTAAATTCTCCTCTACTCCTCTCCATTCCCCATGCCCGTAAACTCATTCCCTAGCTTAACAGATTCGGTAGAAGTCCCCTTCCTCTCTGCGAGACGCTACGCGAACAGCGTAGCAGGGAGGGGATGGAAGCCGGACGATGAGGTAGCTTGCTTCCCGAAGGGTAAGCACCCCACTCCCTAATCAACCTGACGGTTGATTAGGGAGTGGGGTGTTTGTTAGCGTAGCGGCACGAAGTGCGGAGTCGTCAAGTTTTTTACGCATTTTTACAGGCAATTAGTGTATAATAGTATTGGTTGTTAACCCACCCACACGGCTCATAACAAACGGTGTAGGGGCGGGTTTATTTGGATCTTTGTTAATCAACGAGGATATTGGTAAACCCGCCCGTACTAGCGGTAATACGCTTACCAAGTCTAAGAGCGTGAGAAAGGGGGAAAGACCTCGGTCACTGGTTCGCGTGATTGCGTTCTGCGGTAAAAGATAAGCCATACAGAGGTGTACGTCCAAGTAATAAACCGCCTTGGGAAGCAGGGTGGCTGCGCGGGTTATCCCAGTGAGGAGATAAAGGTAGCGATACCAGAAACGCTGTGTCAGACTTAGACCGGATTTAGTTCCGGGTACTTAGCAATAAGTACGCCCAACAGAGCAACGGCGAATGAGACGCGAAACGTTGATGGTTGTTTCTATGAGCGATACGCTTCAGCGAAGCAAGCCGGAGTTCTTCACTAGAGATAATAATTGCTGTTGTAAGGCAGCTTGGCCAAAATTAGCGATCGCTTGTTCTCTTAACCATTGTCCATCACAACGCTGATCTTTTCCTTGTAAAATTTCTATACAAGCGGCGGCTACGGCTTCGGGATCACGGTGGGGGACTCGCCAGCCGACTTTCCCATCTTGCAAGGGGTCAGCAGATCCATCATTATCGCCGGATAATACTGGTATGCCACAGGCCATGGCTTCTAGATAAACTATGCCAAAGCCTTCTTGAGATGGCATGATATAGGCATCAGCAAGGCGATAGTGTGCCATTAAATCTGCGGTGGGGACAAAACCAGCAAAGACAACGCGATCGCTCACTCCTAAATCTTGAGCTAGTTGTGCTAATCTTGGTTGGTCATCACCACGACCAATGACTAAATATTTTACCTCTGGAAATGCCTGCAAGATTTTCGGTAGGGCGCGAATTGTGACATCTACACCTTTATATATATCTCCTGACCACAACCGAGCTACAGTCATGATCACCTTAGCATCGGTTAAGCCATACTTGGTAACTAATTCCGGTAGCTTTGCGCCGGGAGTAAATTTATCTCCATCAATGGCACAAGGTAGCATTCTCACCATATTAGGATCTATGCCATTAGCAGCACAGGCTTGATCTCGACTGTAGCGGCTAATTGTCCAAATGTCTTTGGCTGCTGCTAAAGCGCGGCGTTCTTTTTTTGGTAGTGTTTCCCACACTTCCTTACCATAGGTGAGGACGGTGTAAGGAATCCCTAATGGTTGACAGAGGGTTTGAATGAGTGCAGCTAGTTTAATATGACCACAGAAAACCCGTTCGGGACGTTTTTGCAATAAATACTTCAGTAATGCCCCAGCCATTGTGATTCTACCGACTTGGGGGGACTTATTTTTAAAGTAATAGAATTTTAAGCGATCGCCATCAAAGGGATTTGAACAATCAGGACTATCCCGCAACAAAAATACTTCTGCTTGATAACCTGCACCCAAGCCTAAATAAGCTCGAAAAATATCTTTAATATAAGATTGGATACCGCCTTCCAGTGCAAAAATCTCTAAGAATACAAAAAGATGATTGACTTGTTGACTGGAATCTTCACCCGAATTAATTTTTTCTGCCACCGGATCAATTAGCATTGATATTCTTGTGATTTATTTTACCCAACACTGTTAAAGGTACTCTAATCTACTAGGAGTTGCTTCCTAGATACTTGAGCTATTTTACCGCTTTGCAATCGCTCTATATCTGTTTGTACCATTTGCTCTAACAGTCTTTCAAAGCTAATTTGTCCTTCCCATCCTAAATTCTTTTTGGCTTTATTTGGATTAGCTACTAGTTGAAAATGTTCGTCTGGTCTGAGTAAATCAGGGTTGATCACTATGTGATTTTGCCAATTTAATCCTACAGATTCAAAGGCTGTAGATACTAGTTCCCTGACGCTATGTAGTTTACCCGTGCCAATGACATATTCTTCTGGTTCGTCAACTTGCAACATTAACCACATTGCCTTTACGTAATCACCCGCAAATCCCCAATCTCGTTTAGCATCTAAATTACCCATTTCTAGAGTATCAGATAAACCGAGTTTAATTGATGCGGCGGCTAAAGAAACTTTACGGGTAACAAACTGGGGCGGACGTAGAGGTGATTCGTGATTGTATAAAATACCACTACAAGCAAATAAACCATAACGTTGTCGGTGATGTACCATTGTCCAATGGGCGTGTAGTTTGGCAGCTGCATAGGGATTTTTCGGCCTACAGGGAGTTTCTTCATCTTGGGGAGAAGAGGATACATCGCCAAACATCTCAGAACTACTAGCTTGATAGAAGCGAGTTGATAAACCTACTTGGCGGATGGCATCTAATAACCTTGTAGCAGTACCGGTAATCAGGTCTAGTGTTCCTAGTGGATCTTTCCAGGAATCAGGGACAAAACTAGGTGCAGCCAAATTATAAATTTCTTGGGGACGGAGTTGTTCTACAGCATTCAAAATCGCGGTGCTGTCTCTCAAGTCCACGGTGTAGATTTCCACTTGGTTAGCTAAGTCACCCAACTTAGCTAAATTTGGTTGTCGGTGTGGAGATACTAAACCCACGACTCTGTAACCATGCTTGAGGAGTAAATGGCTAAGATAATAGCCGTCTTGACCAGTGATTCCTGTAATTAAGGCTGTTTTAGTCATATTGTCCTTTTTCCTCTAGCAGCATGGAATACTTACGGAAGGCGATCGCAAATCGCAAAATTACTGACAATTAAATAAAAGTTATGACCAATTCTAACAAAGCGATCGCTGATACGCGTATGCCAAGCTTACTATTGTCTAACATAAATTTTTATACAGACAAAAAAACCCCCTTCAGGGGGCAGAATTTTTAGTTGTCCGCGTGGAGTGAACAACTAATAAAGAATACCTACAGTAAATACAGTAATCCGAATAAAATAATCCAAATTACGTCAACAAAGTGCCAATAGATTTCCGCAGCTTCCACACCAAAGTGTTTTTCATTACTGTAGTGACCGGGAGTGCGCGATCGCCACAACACCGCTAGAATGGCTAAAACGCCGATAGTGACGTGTAACCCGTGAAACCCAGTCAACACGTAAAAGGCACTAGCAAATAAATTAGTTGTTAAACCAAATTCAAGATGCGTATATTCGTAAACCTGGCCGACTAGGAAAATCGCGCCCATTGCGGCGGTAATTGCGAGCCAAATACGCATCCCTTTCGCATCATTCTTTTTGATTGCAGTATCAGCATTGTGCATCACAAAGCTACTAGCAATCAAATTAACAGTGTTAACTCCAGGTAGTAAAAGTTCTAATTCTGGTGTCCCGGCTGGCGGCCACACAGGTAAAGTTGAACGGAAAGCTAAATAAGCTCCGAACAACCCCATAAAAATCATCCCTTCCGCAATCAAGAACACAAAGATCCCAAATAGACGATGATCGGGATGTTCTTCATGATGACCAATTTCTGCCGTATGGTGATGATTTAATTGCGTTTTCGCTGGGTCAATAGTTTGACTTTGCATGAATGTTAATTAAATGAATGGAATGGAAATTGAGAATGGGGCATGGGGCATTGGGCATGGGGCATTGGGCATGGGGCATTGGGCATTGGGCATTGGGCATGGGGTAAATATTTCTCCCTTGTCTCCCTTGTCTCCCTTGTCTCCCTTGTCTCCCCCTGCTTCCCCTGCTCCCCCTGCTCCCCCTGCTTCCCCTGCTCCCCCTGCTCCCTGCCCCCTGCTCCCTTCCCCCTGCCTCTCCCTAAGTTCGAGTCTCTATATCCGACTCAATACTAGGATATGGCTCATCAGGATCAGCCCTGAGTACGGGATTTTCTGATGGGGATACATTAGCTGGTGCGTGTTCTACACCATAGTCATAGGGGCCAGTTGTTAAAACTGGGAGAGTTTCAAAATTCTCAATGGCTGGTGGTGAGGTTGTCGTCCATTCTAAGGTGAGTGCTTTCCAAGGATTATTACCAGCTTTCTCTCCGTACAACCAACTCCAAATGGCGTTGATGATGAAGGGGAAGGTAGAAACGGCTAGGATATAAGAGCCGTAAGTGCAGATTTCATTTAATAAGGTAAATTTGGGGTCGTATTGAGCTATACGGCGATTCATGCCCATAAGTCCTAACTTGTGCATGGGTAAGAATGTCATATTCAAACCCACAATAGTTAGGGCAAAATGCACTTTACCCCAAGTTTCATTTACCATTCGTCCCGTCATTTTAGGAAACCAATGATAAATGGCGGCGAAAATTCCCAGGACGCTACCACCAAACAGCACATAGTGCAAGTGTGCCACTACAAAATAGGTGTCATGAACGTGGATGTCAAAAGGCACAGATGCCAACATTACACCACTAATTCCACCAATTACGAAAGTGCCGACGAAACCCGACGCGAATAACATGGGGCTATTAAACTGGATTTTGCCGCCCCACATCGTCGCCAACCAGCTGAAAATTTTGATTCCTGTAGGTACGGCGATGATCATGGTAGTGATCATAAAGAACATCCGTAACCAACCGGGAATACCACTGGTAAACATATGGTGCGCCCACACAATTAACCCTAGGAAACTGATGGCTAATGATGAGTAGGCGATCGCTTTATAACCGAAAATTGGTTTACGGGAGTGAATAGGAATAATCTCGGAAATTGCCCCAAAGAACGGCAAAATCATGATGTATACTGCCGGGTGGGAGTAAAACCAGAACATATGCTGGTACACCACCGGATCACCCCCACCACTGGGGTTAAAAAATGTCGTTCCTGCCAATAAGTCAAACGCCAGCAGAATCAAACCTGCTGCTAATACTGGTGTAGACATTAAAACTAATGCCGAAGTCGCCAGCATTGCCCAACAAAACAAGGGCATTTGATGAACGCCCATCGTGGGGATACGCATCTTCAACAGGGTGACGAGGAAATTAATCGCCCCCAAAATTGACGATGTACCCAACAGTAGGACACTCATAATCCAAATACCTTCACCTACCTGTCCCGTTACCAAACTTAAGGGAGGGTAGGAAGTCCAACCTGCTTCGGCAGCATCACCAATCACTAAACTGATAATCAGCAACAAGCCGGCTGGAGGGATGAGCCAAAAAGCTACAGCATTCAGCTTAGGAAATGCCATATCTTTCGCCCCAATCATCAGGGGAATCAGATAATTAGCAAAACCTGCTCCGGCTGGCACAATCCACAAGAAAATCATAATTGTGGCGTGCAGTGTAAACAGACTGTTGTAAACTTCTGGACTGACAAAATCTACTTCTGGAGTTCGCAGTTCTGTACGCACTAAGTCAGCTAAAACGCCGCCAATGCAGTAAAAAATGAACGAAGTGACTAGATATTGCAGTCCGATTACCTTGTGATCTGTATTAAAGGTAAAGTAGTCTTGCCATTTTCTCATCCCTGGTTCTTCATGATCACCTGGGATGTTGACAGTTTCTTGTAACTGAGCTTGTGTCACGTCGCTCTGCTCCGAATTGAAAATACTCTAACGAGAAGGCTTACGCCTACAAAATTCAAAATTCAAAATTGCAAGTGCTGTTAGCGGAAGCGGGGCGATGAGCCGCGTGCTGAGTTATTAGTTTCCTCTACTTCCCCTGCCCCCTGCCCCCTGCCTGCTCCCTACTTATGAATCTGATGCAAAATTTCTGACTGAATCCCCATGTCGTTGATGTAGGGAGCAAGAAATTTGTCTGGGGATGCTTCGGCAGGATTAAGTGCGATCGCTTCTTGCATGGTGTTATTATTCGCAACTAATTGCTCTTGCATCCATTTTTCAAAGGCTGCTGGTTTTTCCACTACTACCTGAGTTCTCATCGCGCCGTGGTAGGGGCCGCACAGTTCCGCACAGATGAGAGCATAATCACCTTCGGTTTTGGGTGTAAAGCGGAGTTCGCTTTGTCTACCGGGGATCGCATCCTGTTTCAAGCGAAATTCAGGCACCCAAAAGGCATGAATCACATCATTGGCTGTCATATTAATTTGCACTTCCCGCCCAATGGGAACGTGCAGTTCACCTGATGTCACGCCCGTTTCTGGATAAGTAAAAATCCAGGCGTATTGTAAACCGGTGATATTAACTTGTAATGCAGGTGGTTTTCCCTCTTTTTCAGGACTAGCACCAATACTAGGCGAAACACTACCTACACCTGGTGCTTCCCGCTTTTGGGGAATTTGATCAGCATTACGGACTGCGGCTGTTGCTGGATCTTCCATAGCCTTATCCGATTTTTGTTGATTCAGGTTAGGTGCGGAGCTAGGAGGGGTATCGTTTAAGGTGGCAGCGAGAGCGGTTCCCGCACGCTGCGCGATCGCACTCCCAGGCATCGCCATCGATTCCTGCATCATAGGAGCTTCATGAACAGCGTGGGGATCAAAACCACCGATGTTATTATAAACGTCAAAACTATAGACAGAAATACCGATAACAATAATTGCGGGGATAGCTGTCCATAGTATTTCTAACGGTACATTACCTTCAATTGCTGGGCCATCTTCTTGATCATCTGGCCGCCGACGATATTTAAATGCACAGTAAATTAATACACCTTCAACAATTAAAAATATACCTGCTGAGACGGTCATCATCGTATTGAATAGGCCGTCTACTAATACAGCTTCATCAGAGGCTGCTATTGGTAACAAACCGTGATTTTGACCGTACCACAAGCTTGCTAGGGTTAGCCCGATGCCAACTAATAATGTCCAGATGGAACTTGGAATTTTCACGGCTCACTTAAATGAATTAATTACGTTATCTCGAAGCAACTCACTTACTAAGGTAATCTAGGCTATTAGATATTGACCCGAAAGGTCTGAAATTTTTATTAATTTTTTCGACTACTTTACTAATCTTGAGTAAAAGAGATTTATTACATACTCTCCAGAGTAGATGACAAAAATTAGAAAAATTTAAGGAAAATTTAGCAAATGAAATGGTATTGATATTAACCAATTCGTGACAACTTAAAAAATACCTAAAGCTTCGGGCTAGTAAGGGTAAAAGTAATTCAAATTATTAAAAGAAAGCCGATCAATAAACTTTGGTCTATACGCTAGGGTGGATATGGGTCGGTATGAAAATTACAAATTTTAAGAAGTTCTACCAACAAGTGGGCAGAAGGTATTGTTCATGAACGAATTTGTCCTAGAACAAAAAAACGAAGTAACAACAGAGCAGCAAAAGCCCAAGGAAGTAATTCGTCGCTTGGTGTGGAGAATGGCTATAGCTACCTTGATTTTGATGGCTATAGGCAGTGCCACACGGGTAATGAATGCGGGGCTGGCTTGTCCAGACTGGCCACTTTGCTATGGTGAACTAGTACCAGCCAAGCAAATGAACCTCCAAGTCTTTTTGGAGTGGTTTCACCGTTTAGATGCCAGCTTAATTGGTGTGAGCGCGATCGCCCTGTGTGGTTTATCCTGGTGGCATCGTCGCTTATTACCTAATTGGCTACCTTGGGCGGGGACATTTGCCTTGTTTTTAATCGTCTTCCAAGGGATTTTGGGGGGACTCACCGTCACCGAATTATTACGCTTTGATATCGTCACAGCCCACTTAGGGACAGCATTATTGTTTTTCACTACCCTACTGATTATTGGCATTGCCTTAACTCCCTATCAGGGAACAGGTAATGTAGGTAAACTGCCTTGGATGGGTTTAACAGCCGCAATTTTAGTTTATTTGCAAAGCCTATTAGGTGCTTTAGTTGGCTCTCGTTGGGCGTTACACCAGTGTTTTGGTGGTTCTCAACTGTGTAGTGTGATGTATAGCCACATTTTCGGTTTAGTACCGCCTACAGTTGCCACCCTAGTAGTAGTGTTGATTTCCTGGCGTACACCAGCACTACATCCAGCTTTGCGACGATTGGCAAACATGGCAGGTGGGTTGTTAATTTTACAAATCGTGTTAGGATTTGCTACCTTCCGATTACATCTACAAGTCGAGCCTTTGACTGTCTCTCACCAAGCTATAGGCGCAAGCCTTTTAGGTGTTTTGGTAGCTTTTACAGTTCTCGCCCTCCGAGACTGGGCGGCAAACCGCGAAATTGAGGTGATGGGTAGCTGAAACAAGAGCAGGGGAGCAGGGGAGCAGGGAGCAGGGAGCAGGGGGAGACAAGGTAGACAAGGTAAATAAGAAATAATTTTTTCGAGTTTTTCTACCCAATGCCCAATGCCCAATGCCCAATGCCCAAAATTCAAGAATTTTGAATTTTGAATTTTGAATTTTGAATTGATTAGCCCCATTCCCTATGTTGATAATGAACTGCTGACACCAAAAAAATATGAAAGAGTGAGGAGGAAGCTATCTGCGGGAAAAATGAGTAAGGGTTTCTTCTTTCTACCCATCCCTAGCAGACTTTCTCCCTACACATGAAGCTCAAAACTCTACCTCCCTGCCTTTTTCACTCAACACTCTCTACATGGCAGTAGTAAAGGCAAGGATGAGCAATCTAGAGCAATGGCTGCATATCAGTTCTTGAAAAAAAAGGAATTAAAGCAACAATGATTGAGACTAATGTCTCTCGCCACCACGAAACTTTTCTTCAGGTAGTTCAAAGCTATTATCAGCTAACTAAACCTAGAATTATCCCATTGCTATTAATTACTACTGCCGGCAGTATGTGGATTGCAGCTAAAGGTGAAGTAGATCCTTTGTTGTTATTCGTGACTCTCACTGGCGGAACTTTGGCGGCTGCTAGCGCGCAAACAATTAATTGCATTTACGACCGGGATATTGATTATGATATGGAGCGGACGCGCCATCGTCCCATGCCTTCTGGGAGAGTACAGCCCCGTGATGCGCTAATTTTTGCGATCGCTCTGGCAATACTTTCATTTACACTACTGGCAGCATTTGCTAATCTGTTAGCTGCTTTGCTAGCATTCTCTGGTATTGTTTTTTATGTTTTGGTTTATACCCACTGGCTCAAGCGTCATAGTACTCAAAATATTGTTATAGGCGGTGCGGCTGGAGCAATCCCTGCCTTAGTGGGTTGGGCAGCCGTTACAGGGACTTTAAGCTGGGCTGCATGGTTAATTTTTGCGATCGTCTTTTTGTGGACACCTCCCCATTTCTGGGCTTTGGCGTTGATGATTCGTGATGACTACGCCAAGGTGGGCATTCCGATGTTACCGGTAGTGGAAGGTGCTACAGTTACCGTCAAGCAAATTTGGTACTACACACTGATTACAGTCGCAGCGACGCTGTTATTGGTTTATCCTCTCCACGCAAGCGGGATCATTTACGCCGCTTTCGCCGCCGGCTTAGGCGGTTTATTTATCCGCAAATCTTGGTGTTTGTTACACAACCCTGAAGACCGCACTACAGCTAGAGATCTGTTCCTGTACTCCATCTCTTACATGATGCTGTTGTGTTTAGCGATGGTGATTGATAGTCTGCCCATTACCCATCGTCTGATTAGTGCTGTGATTAATTTTATGGCTTAGAGCAATTAGCGATCGCGTTTGCTTTGAGGGGCGCGATCGCATTTTCAAAAATTACTCATCTAAACGTTGTGCGATCGCCTGCACTAATTCCTCAAATTCTGACTCACTATGAATATCGGGTGTGAGTGTATTCATATCTTTGAGCAGGTTAGTCAATTCAGCTATGGTGTGGCGAATCTCGGTATATTGATCAATTTCTTCTCGAAATCCCTGTAAATTAGCGGCGGAAACACCTCTCATCGCTTCGTCTAATTCTTTGATTTTGTCTTCCCAGTGTTTAATATATTTAATTCTTTCAATAGGTTGATAAATTTGGGCATCTGACAACACAATCGGGAATATTCGATGATAAAACTCACCATTCTTAGCAATTTGCACCAGTTCAAACATACAGTTTGGTGACTTTAAATACTTATCACTAATTACGGTAATTACACATTTACCGCGTCCAATCCGTTCCATAAAAGCTTTTATCAGTCCTTTGGAACCCAAATCTCGCTTATCTCGAATGATAGTGATCCCCTTAGACTGCAATACTTGGTCTAGACGATTGACATATACTTCACTATCCCCGCCCCAAGCATAGGAAGTCAACCGCCCCACCCACAAGGGGATGGGGCTTGTAACTAACCGAAAGAATCG
>JBODRP010000105.1:0-15772 GCA_050633005.1 Trichormus sp.
GCTACTAAAGGTGCGGGAATCGTAATTTCTGGGAGTGGGGAATATCAAAGTTCTAGCTTTGGGTTGCAGAATGTCACCTTAGTTTTATTAAATCAAGCTAGTCTCAGGGGTGTGACTGTAACTAACCCTGTGGCTAAGGGAACTGGAGTATGGATTGAATCTACAGCCGCTTATATAGCCAATAATACCTTAACTAACTGCGGTCGAGAGGGTGTATTTACTAGTGGTACAGCCAAAGCCTCGATTGTAGATAATGTGTTTGTGCAGAATGCTGCCAGTGGGATGTTTATGGCACGCAATAGCAAAGGGGAGGTATTACGGAATGTGTTACAAAAAAATCCTTTAGGTATAGTTATTAGTGATTTTGCTGCGCCTATTATTACCCATAATAAATTTTCTGATCATCGGACAGCGATCGCTCTAGCTCGTAATGCTAGGCCTGTGTTACGTCATAATTTGATGATTAAAAATAGCCAAGGTGGGTTACTTGTCAATGAAAACGCTGTCCCGGATTTAGGTAATACTCAAGATATAGGCGGGAATATTTTTAGTGATAATGGGGAATTTGATATTCAAAATAACTCGACACAAGCTTTGATGTCTGTAGGGAATAAGTTAAATCCTACCCAAGTCAAGGGACAGGTGAATTTTCCCCCAGCTATGATAGATAACCCCATGCAATCAGCCAACACCGGTTTAATTGATATTGCTGGGCATTGGGCGGCGGAGTTTGTGGAAGCATTAGTGAATAAAGGGTTGATTAGTGGTTTTCCTGACGGCACATTTGCCCCCAACGCACCTATCACCCGCGCTCAATATGCGGCGATAATTGCCAAAACTTTTAATCTGCCAACCAAGAATCAATCAACCCAATTTAAAGATGTGAAATCTGACTTTTGGGCAGCCGCAGCCATTACCAAAGCCGCGCAAATGGGTTTTATCAGTGGCTTTCCTGATGGTACATTTCGACCAGGACAAAATTTAACTAAGGTACAGGCAATAGTTTCAGTCGTTAATGGTTTGCAACTGAGTGGTGATAATCCCCATGTCTTAAGTGTATATGACGATCGCGCCCAAATTCCCAGTTATGCCACCAATGCGATCGCTACTGCCACAGCCAAACAATTAGTAGTAAATTATCCCCAAACTGATCAACTGCAACCCCTCAGAGATATTACCCGCGCCGAGGTAGCTAGTTTAATTTATCAAGCTTTAGTGACAAACAAAGAAGAAAAAGCGATCGCTTCACCTTATATTGTTCGTGTTGATGTAGCCTTACCCACCTTCACCGACTTAGGGGGACATTGGGCAGAACCATTCATTGTTGCCTTAGCTAATATGGGGATCACCCACGGCTTTGCTGATGGCAGTTACCAGCCCAATAAACCCATGACTCGCGCCCAATATGCGGCTTTAGTGGCGGGTGCATTCAACCCCACACCCAAAAGAGCCGCTACAGAATTTATTGACGTACCGAAACAATTTTGGGCTTATCAGGCATTACAAATTGCCACTAGTGGCGGCTTTGTCAGTGGTTTTAGCGATCGCACTTTTCGCCCAGATCAAAATGTCCAGAGGCTACAGGTGATTGTTTCCTTAGTCAATGGACTTGCCCTCACAGCAACTAATAATGATACTTTCACTTATACTGACAGTAATACAATTCCTGAATATGCCCGTAAGGCTGTAATTACTGCCACCCAAAAAAGCATCATTGTTAACTACCCCAACCCCAAATTACTAGCACCGACAAGGGAAGCAACCAGAGCAGAAGTAGCCGCAATGGTTTATCAAGCCTTAGTTGCAATTCAACGCGCGCCAAGTATTAATTCAGCCTATATAATTTCGACAGTTGACAATTGACCAAGTAAAATGAGAAACACTGCTTATTAGCTTGGAAACTATTGGTAACAAATCCTACAGTTCCCTTAAGATGAGCTTCCTAGATGAACTGGGTAGATCATCTCCACCTCTTGCCAACGGCCAAAATTCTCATGTCACAATCATTACCAGTCACTTGTGCTAATTTGGCGATCGCCCTATTAATTCACTATAGTTTTGATCTCAGTGGCTACAGTGCTAGTGAGTTAGTTCATCGTTGGCGAAAACAATACCCGGCAGATTGGCTACATTTGGCAGTGATTGAAGCCCTATATCAAGGGCGTTATAAAGGCATTTCCGTACAGCAAATTTTGGCGTTTTGGCTACGGCGAGGACAGGTGATCTATCATTTCAATATGGAATTTGAACGCCTGATTTGTAGCCAATTTCCCAGCAGCTTAACTGCTGCTACTACCACGGCTTTAAATTTCGACACCCAACCAAAGGAACTTGAGCCAGTCTTAGTGGCATCCCCCCCAGTGGAGAATGGTGAGAACAATAGCCAGCCCAGCCATTCAATTCAACTGATGAAGATTAGAGAGCCAGAAACTATCACTCAAGAAGCAACACAACCAGCACCGAAACTTTTAGCCGCTTCTAGGGTGGGTGCAACCACTACTGATGTTCAACCCCGGCTAGCAACTGTAGAAACACTGAGCCAAAAGACAAATAATTTACCCGTAACTGTCAATCGTCCCCCAATTGGCCAGTTTACCCCAGCTAAAAGCGATCGCTCCGAATCATTTACTTCCAAGCTGAAAGCCATGTCTGGGGAGCAATTATCGAAAAATGGAATCTAAAGATAAGTAATGAGTAATGAGTAATGAGTAATAAGTAATAAGTAATAAGTAATAAGTAATAAGTAATAAGTAATAAGAGCCTATTTATAAAGTAAATATTAAGTAGGGTGTGTTACGGCAGTGTAAGGATTTGAGTATGAGCGAAAGTATGAATTGCCGTAACGCACCATAATCACACGGTGCGTTACGCGTTGCTTTAACGCACCCTATACCCTGATTACGCTGTAACTGCTGCTAAGGCTTTCTCTACAGCTTGCAAGGCGGTATTAATTTCTGCCTCACTGACAATTAATGGTGGGACAAACCTCACCACTTTAGGCCCTGCTGGTACAAGTAATAAGCCTTCGCTCATGGCAGCTTTGACAACTTCCGGTGCAGTTAACTGGATATCTGCTGATAATTCCATGCCGTTAATTAAACCCCAACCCCGCACTTCGGTTATATGATGGGGATATTTAGCAGCGATCGCTCTTAATCCAGTCCGTAATTGTTCGCCTCGCTCCTCGACATTCTGTAACAGATTTTCTCTTTCTAAGGTTTGGCATACAGTTAATGCCACTCCACACACAAAAGGATTACCGCCAAAGGTGCTGGCGTGTTCCCCTGGTTGGAACACATCACAGAATTTTTTACTCATCATTGCACCAATGGGAATACCACCACCCAAACCTTTGGCACTGGTGAAAATATCTGGTTCAACTCCCAAATGTTCATAACCCCAGAGTTTACCACTGCGTCCCATTCCCACTTGCACTTCGTCAAAAATCAACAAAATGCCAATTTCATTGCAGATTTGCCGCAGTTTTTGGAAGTATTCTACATCTCCCGGACGTACTCCCCCTTCCCCTTGTAACGGTTCTATCAGAATAGCCGCAACACGATAATCACCCTCGTCTAATTCAGTTACCGCACTTTCAACAGCACTGATATCGTTATAGGGGACGTAATGAAATCCCGGTACAAGAGGATCAAAGTATTTTTGATACTTGGGTTGTCCTGTAGCGGTAATGGTTGCCAAAGTCCGGCCGTGGAAGCTGGCGTTAGCTGTTAAGATAATAGGCTTGTCAATTTCTAAAACTGTATGGGCATATTTACGCGCCAATTTAATTGCAGCTTCGTTGGCTTCTGCGCCAGAGTTGCAAAAAAATACCCGATCGGCGCAAGAATGTTGAATAATCCATTGGGCTAATTCCCCTTGTTCGGGAATGTAGTACAAATTAGAAACATGATGCAACTTCTGAATTTGCCGTGTCACCGCTTCTATCATGGCTGGGTGGGCGTGTCCGAGGGTGCAAGTAGCAATCCCTGCGACAAAATCTAGATATTCTTTGCCCTGGGTATCCCAAACCCTGCATCCTGCACCCCTTTCTAGGGCAATGGGAAACCGGGCATAGGTAGACATCACAGCTGAGTCAAAGCTGTCTGTACTAAAGGGGTTAGATGCAGCAACACCTGAGTCTGGGGGGTTTGTGCCTTGCTCAAGTAGAGTTTGTAGGCTCACTACCTCTCCTCCTAAAAAGTTTTGATTGTATACTTACTTACTAGTTTCCTAGAAATTCTGCAAAATTGCTTTGGATTTACGATATGAAAGCAGGGTGAGAAAAATCACTAACCTTAAGTCGAAGAAACAGGGGAAGGGGAACGGCACGGGAACTTAATTTTCCTGTTTAAAACCCCTCTGCCTCCTGCCCCTCTGCTCCCTGCTTCTGATCCACTTGGGTCTAACATTATATATGCTCAAAGCATGAACAGTGGTGAAATATAACTTTGTATTCAACTCTTGAGCAAAAGTACCTACAGATTCAAAAAGAGTTAATGGCTGGGACGATCGCATTTGGCGGTGTGTTCTTACTTGGCACTTTGTGGTACAAGTTTGTAGAGGGGTGGTCATGGGAAGATGCGGCTTACATGACTGTCATTACCTTGGCTACTGTCGGATTTGGTGAGACACATCCTTTAGGTAGCCGTGGCCGCTTGTTTACTATTGCCTTGATTTTATTGGGTTTAGTCAATATTGGTTACATCGTCAACAGGTTTACAGAAGCAATTATTCAAGGCTACTTTCAACAGGGGATTCGACTACGACAACAGAGGCGGTTAATGGAATCTCTCTCAGGACACTATATCATCTGTGGATTTAGTCGCACTGGTCGGCAAATCGCTAAGGAATTTCACGCCGAAGGTGTACAATTTGTAGTGATTGATTCTGAACCGGAATCTGTAGAAAGGGCGCAAATTGAGGGTTACATAGCTTATCAAGGGGATGCTACTCTTGATGAATCTTTGCTGAAAGTGGGGATTGAGCGAGCTATTTGTATAGTTGCTGCTCTCCCTTCCGATGCCGAAAATTTATATACTGTGTTATCTGCCAAAACTTTGAATCCGAGAATTAGAGCGATCGCACGAGCTAGTACAGAAGAAGCGTTACAAAAGTTACAGCGTGGTGGTGCAGATACAGTAATTTCACCCTACATAACTGGGGGCAAGAGAATGGCAGCTGCCGCCCTCAGACCACAGGTTTTAGACTTTGTAGATGGGATTTTAACAGGTGCAGATCGCCAACTTTATATGGAAGAATTTTTACTTGATCCTGCGTTTTGCCCATTTGTGGGACAAACCTTGCAAAAAGCCAAACTGCGATCGCAAACTGGCGCGTTAGTTTTAGCAATTCGTCGTCTTGATGGTAATCTCATTGGAGGCCCCACTGGTGACACAATTTTAATCCCAGGAGATACGCTCATTTGTATGGGTACAGCCGAACAACTCCGCCGCCTCAACCAAGTTCTCGGCCCCATTAATTCCCAACATTTACGTAAACCAAAAAGTACTTAATGTGCCACCTACCATACCCCAATACTCGTCTATTTCATAGGGCTGGGCAAATTTGCTTTCAGTCCTCTTGAGCAAGGACGGAATAAGAATACAGCACTTTTGAAGTAAGTGAGGTACACCAGGAGTAATAAGTAATAAGTAATAAGTAATAAGTAAATTTCTTACTCATTACTTTTTTCAATCAGTTGCTGTACCTCATCAACATCGAATCTGCTGTAAATCAGACGAAATCAAATCAGAACTGAAAACAAACACCCTCTAAAAGTAGTTCAGAACTCTATCTGTGATGGAAACCGAATAGTGCGGCTTGTAGTTAGTCCAGATTTTTAGTAAATATTCACCCTAGAGAAAGATGAACTAAAGTAAGAGTCAGTTTAAATTAATCTTGGTGTAGTAAATGCTTGGTATATAGAAAGGCTTGGCTTAACCGAGCCTTTTTTTGTACATTATTAGGCTAAAGATTAAGTACTGGCGTGTCATCTTGCACCTATCAATCGAATTTTTGTACCATTCATCTCAATGATTCCCTCTTGAGAGAGTTTATAAAAGGCGCGGGAGAGAGTTTCAGGAATTGTTCCTAAGAGTGCAGCTAATTGTCCTTTAGGTAAATCGAGTTCAACTACATCAGCATTACCATTACGATCGCTTAACATGAATAAGTAGTTTTGTAAGCGTTCTGGGACTTCTTGAAAGGAAAGGGTATCAACTAAATGGGTTAATCTGCGTAAGTGACGGGCAAATGTTCCCAACATAGCGATCGCTAATGTAGGATGTTGCTGTAAAACCATCAAAAAAGCTGTTCTGGGAATAAACACCACTTCAGAATTTTCTAGTGCGGCGGCGGAAGCAGGGAAATTTCCCCCATCAAAGGCGGGTACTTCTGCAAAGTGTTCATCTACGCCAAAAATATGCAAAATTTGTTCTTTACCAGCATTAGCTAGTTTAAAAACCTTAATTCTGCCAGATTTCACAATAAAAAACCCTGTACCTGCATCTCCTTCCCAAAATAGGGTTTCTCCTTTTTTATAGGTTTGGGGAATAGCAATATTCGCTAATGCTTGCAATTGTTCATCTAAGACACCTTGAAAAATCGGTGTCTGTTGTAAAAATTGTTTGACTTCTAATACACGTTCGTTGAAAGACATGATGTGGGGCTGGGGGCTGGGGAGCAGGGGGCAGGGAAGCAGGGGGAGACAAAGGAGACAAGGAAGAAATATTTACCCTAACGCTAGGGTGTTGACTTTGATGAGATTTACCTATTCTTTATTCATACAGTTTTGGTGTCATCATTGGTGAACCAAATTCAATAAGTAATAAGTAATAGGTATTTACTCATTACTCATTACTCATTACTCATTACTTAAACAAGGAAAGGATTGTGCATGAATTTTTCATCCCTGAAAAAGTACAGAGTCAACACCCTACCCTAATGCCCAATGCCCAATGCCCAACTTTTGACTTAGATCAAGGATTTACTTAAAGGTAAATCATACGCTGGAAGCAAGATGATTGGAGTTATAAATTATGTTCTGTAACCAGTGTGAACAAACAACCCGTGGTGATGTGTGCCATCAGTGGGGCGCGTGTGGTAAAAGTCCTGAAGTTGATGCTTTGCAGGATTTGTTGGTGCATTGTTTGCGGGGATTATCTCAGGTGTCATTACAAGCAAAGTCTCTAGGAATTACCACCCGTGATACTGATGAGTTTACCTGTGAGATGCTCTTCTCTACACTAACAAATGTAAATTTTGCTCCGGCTGATTTTGTGGCTTTTGTGAATCGAGCGATCGCTTTACGTGATAGTCTCAAGTTACAAATTCAAGCTACAGGTAACGCTGTTGTAGCATCGGCGATCGCTAATTTTCAGCCTGCTAGTCATCTACAAGAACAAATTCAGCAGGGAAAAGACCTAGAATTTGAGTTTATCAGTCAATCTGCGAACAATGTAGATATTTTCTCTCTCAAGCTCACTGTATTATATGGTGTCAAGGGTGTAGCCGCCTATGCTTTCCACGCTTTGGAACTTGGGCAACATGATGAAGACTTATATAGATTTTTCCATGAAGTTTTGGCACACCTGGATGACCAAGATAAAAGTTTATCAGATTGGTTAGATATCACCCTGCAAGTCGGGCAAATGAACCTGAAAGCGATGGAATTACTAGATGCTGGCAATACTGAAACTTTTGGTCATCCTACGCCTACAGTTGTACCTCTAGGACATATTACAGGTAAAGCCATTCTCGTATCAGGACACGATTTACTGGCATTGAAAGCCATCTTAGAGCAAACCCTGGGAACTGATATTAAGGTTTATACCCACGGTGAACTGTTGCCTGCACATGGCTATCCCAAATTAAAACAAGTTTATCCGCATCTTTACGGGCATTACGGTACGGCATGGCAAAATCAAACACATGAATTTCAACATTTTCCTGGTGCGATCGCCATGACTACAAACTGCCTCATGCCTCCCCATGAATCTTATAAACATAAGGTATTTACACTGGGGCCAGTTGGTTATCCTGGGTTGGAAAATATCAGTATTCGTGATGTTTCACCGATAATTGAAAAAGCTTTAGAACTACCGGGATTTACTGATGAAACCGATGGCGGGACAGTAACTACAGGTTTTGCTCGTAATGCGGTGTTGAGTGTCGCTGATACTGTAATTGATGCTGTAAAGCAAGGTAAAATCCGGCACTTCTTCTTGATTGGTGGTTGTGATGGTGCTAAATCGGGACGTAATTATTACACTGAATTAGTCGAACAGATGCCAGATGATTGTATTGTTTTAACTTTAGGTTGTGGTAAATTCCGCTTCTTTGACCAAAATTTAGGTGAAATTGCTGGTATTCCCCGCCTATTAGATTTAGGTCAATGTAATGATGCTTATTCTGCAATTAAAATTGCTGTAGCTTTAGCAGATGCTTTTGGGGTTGAGGTGAACCAATTACCACTATCTTTAGTATTATCGTGGTATGAACAAAAAGCGATCGCAGTGCTGCTGACACTCCTACACCTCGGTATCCAAAATATCCGCATCGGCCCCACACTACCAGCTTTCTTCACACCCAATATTGTCAAGTTACTCTCCCAAACTTACAATCTGCAACTCATTACTACCCCAGAACAAGATTTAGCCGCCTGTTTAGTATAGGGGGCATGGGGCATGGGGCATTGGTAATCTTCTGTTCCCCTAACCCCTAGTAGGGTGTGTTAAGCGTAAGCCTTAACGCACCGTAAGCCTTGGGAAATGCCTACTTTTACTAATATTAGGGAAGTACAGAGCAAAAATATCGAAAATTTAGGGTGCGTCAGCATAAATATGTTATTGCTATGGTTAGGGTGTCTCCTCCTGACGCACCCTACTAAAAGTTAACAGTTAACTGATAACTGCTAAAACGGCGGCAACTCCTCAAGAATTGTAAAGCGAATATGATTAATTGCTAAGTCACCTATAGGGATATCTTCCTTAGTTAACCGCTTACCTTCACTACTTAATGTTTCAAAAGAGATGCCTTTGCCAATTTCAATGTGATACCAGCATAAGCCCATGAAAAAGCGTGTCGGATAAGGGCCATCATTACCCAAATCATCAGGATTAGATTCCATTGGCAACCAACCCAGACCAGGTATATAAAATTCTAACCACACATGATTAAAATCTGGTTGTAGAGGCACTCCTTGATAGTCGCTATTGGGGGGGCATTTGTATCTACCGACGGTGCGGCAAGGAATGCCATTTAAACGACACAGTGCTAACAATACGCCCACATACTCACCGCAAGAACCTACACCCCGTTCTAAAACAATATCTGGGGTATCAATGTAGGGTTTAATGCCATAGGATAACTCATCGTAAACGTAGTTGCGGATGCTGTACATTTTCCGCAGCAGATTTGTTTCTGAACCAACGGCATCACGGGCAGAACGCCGCACAATGGGGGTATCCATTGCTAAATCATCATTATCTACCAGATAGCGAGCTTCAATTTCCGGGGAGACTTCGGGAATATCTTCCACATCTTTAGGTGTGATGCGGTACTTAATTCCCCGTACTTCTAATTGTGCTTTCCAGCCAAATATGTGACGTTCGCCAGGGGCGAGAGCATCAAATTTAAACAAAGCTACCCGTTGTCCATCAATAACTTCTTCGGTGAAGGGGATACCAATGGGTTCGATGTGTCTAACTTTTTGGCGTTCCGTTTCCGAGGGGAGAGCAATACGCCATTCCACATCAGGCAAATACACCTCTTCTAAGGGGGCTATTTCCTCAGCATAGGACATTTCAATCAGATAGCCATTAGAAAGGGCGTATTTTTTATCCGGCTCGTGATGATAATACAGGGGATGAATGAAAGTGCGATCGCGGTATGTTAACTCATGATTAGGATCGGCATTAGGATTATCCCGAATGTAAGGCTCTTCCGAAGCATAAGCCACCAATAGACTTTCATTACCCGTTTCCGTATCTAGGTGTACTGCTATGCCTGTAGGGGAATCAAAGGGAGTTAAAACACTAAATCTCACTTCCCCAGTTGCCCTATCCATAGAGTAGACTGTTTGTTCGGTGCGATCGCAAATCCAGAGAGTTTCTCGATTCACCGCTAAATTTTCTACCCCCACACCAGGAGTATAAAATCTAGTAATCTCCTTGCGGGTATCACGGTCATATATCAGAATATAACCAAGTTTTTGGCAACTAACATAAACAGTTGAATCCCAAACAGCAACACCATCAGCAGTATAGGGCAAGGTAGCAAAATGCTCTAAAGCTAAAGACGGCAGTTTGGATACATAAACACTATGACCACGAGTTACCCACAGAGTATCTTCCCAGACAGCTAAACCTGTCACCTCACTAAATTCTCTGGTTTGGTGAGGGTTGAGAATTTTACTGTTATCGGTATGAGGGTCAATTTCTAATAAATGCCCCTTAATCGTGTCAATTGCAATCAGTTTATCTTGGATAAACGCGATGCCACATAACATGGCAGCAGTCAACGGTCGAATTGTCCTTTGCCCAAACATTTGGCTAGGTGTCAAACTAGTGGGTGCAAAACTCATATTAAGCATAATTGGCAACGGTTTAGCACACCTAGAATTAATTGTGGCATATCTTTAACTAGGAATTGGGTTAAGGGAATTGGGTTAAGGGAATTGGGCATTGGGCATTGGGCATTGGGCATTGGGCATGGGGCAATTCAATTTTGGATTCAATTTTGGATTGGATTTCAATCTAAAATCCGAAATCTAAAATCTAAAATTCTTTCCCTTGTCTCCCTTGTCTCCCCCTGCTCCCTGCCCCCTGCCCCCTTGCCTACAGAGTGATACGATATTTTTTAAATTGGAAGTCCCTTAATTGATGGTCTTCTTGCCATGACTAAATTATGATCGAATTTTGTAACCTTTTCCTGTAACTTACACAATGTCTGCTAATTCTCTGCCTGAAGGTGTCGCCATTTGGCATAGTTTGGAAGTTGATCAAGCACTAGAACTGCTGGATAGTCATACTGATACTGGCTTAACAACTCCAGAAGTTGAAAGACGGTTGCAAAAATACGGACTCAATGAACTAGAGGAACATGGAGGACGTAGTGCTTGGGAAATTCTGCTAGATCAGTTCAAGAATATTATGTTATTGATGCTGATTGCAGTCGCTTTCATTTCTGGATTTCTAGATTTGATTGCTTGGCAAAGTGGTCAGCTTAATGGCGAAGTACCATTTAAAGATACGATCGCTATTTTAGCAATTGTCATTCTCAATGGTATCCTGGGATACGCTCAAGAAAGCCGTGCGGAACAAGCCCTAGCAGCATTGAAAAAAATGGCTTCTCCTTTAGTGCGTGTCATCCGCAATGGCAAACTGGTGGATGTAGCAGCTAAGGAGATAGTCCCAGGGGATGTGATCTTAGTGGAAGCTGGGGTACAAATATCTGCTGATGGACGCTTGATTGAACAAGCAAATTTACAGGTACGGGAGTCAGCACTGACTGGTGAAGCGGAAGCTGTTAATAAACAAGCTAATATACAACTACCAGAAGAAACATCTTTAGGCGATCGCATTAATTTAGTTTTTCAAGGTACAGAAGTTGTCCAAGGGCGCGGTAAGGTACTAGTCACTAATACTGGAATGACTACCGAGCTAGGTAAAATCGCTGCTATGTTGCAGTCAGTAGAAAGTGAACCTACCCCCTTGCAGCAACGCATGACTCAACTGGGTAATGTCCTGGTAACGGGTTCTTTGGTATTGGTGGCGATCGTTGTCATTGGCGGTATTATTCAAGCTAGAGGTTTGAGCAATATCCAAGAACTCTTAGAAGTTTCTTTAAGTATGGCGGTGGCTGTTGTCCCTGAAGGTCTACCTGCTGTAATTACCGTCACCTTAGCACTGGGAACTCAGCGCATGGTACGCCGCCATGCTTTAATTCGCAAACTACCAGCAGTAGAAACTTTGGGTTCTGTCACCACTATCTGTTCTGATAAAACTGGGACATTAACTCAAAATAAAATGGTGGTGCAATCGATTGCCACTAATCTCACTAAATTCCGGGTTACAGGAGAAGGTTATGCTCCTGTGGGTGAGTTTTATTTAGATGGTGAACTAGATGATGCCATCACCCCAGATGAATATCCCGCTATCTCCGCTTTACTAGTGGCTTGTGCTGTTTGTAACGACTCGGTACTACAAAAAGAACAAGGGGAATGGGCGATTTTAGGCGACCCCACCGAGGGAGCATTAGTAACATTGGCGGGAAAAGTAGGTATTGAAAAAGACCAATGGTCTAGTAAATTACCGCGTGTCGGCGAATTTCCCTTTTCCTCAGAACGTAAGCGCATGAGTGTGATTACTCAAGTGGAAAAAGTAGCCACTGGGGAACACTCTTTTACAGATGTTGATCCGCAACTGGCGGGATTAATTAACACTGAACCTTATATTATGTTTACCAAAGGTTCACCAGAATTAATCTTGGCTCGTTGCAGTGAGATTTATTTAGGTAAAAACTCAGCAACACTCAACGATGAGCAACGTAGTCAAATTTTGGCTGAAAATGACCAAATGGCTAGCAAAGGTCTACGGGTGTTAGGCTTTGCTTATAAACCCCTGTGGGAAGTACCGCCAGAAGGTAGTGACGAAACCTCAGAACAAAACTTAGTTTGGTTGGGGTTAGTGGGAATGCTAGATGCACCCCGTCCAGAAGTCAGAGCCGCCGTCCAAGAGTGTCGAGAAGCCGGGATTCGTCCCGTGATGATTACAGGCGACCATCAACTAACTGCACGAGCGATCGCTACTGATTTAGGTATTGCCCAAGCAGGTGACAGAGTTCTCACTGGTCAAGAATTGCAACGCATGAGTGACCAAGAACTAGAACAGCAAGTTGACCTAGTCAGCATTTATGCACGGGTAGCCCCAGAACACAAACTCAGGATTGTGCAAGCACTACAACGCCGGGGTAGATTTGTGGCGATGACTGGAGATGGTGTCAACGATGCCCCCGCTTTAAAACAAGCTGATATTGGTATTGCAATGGGTATCACTGGTACTGATGTCAGTAAAGAAGCCAGTGATATGGTGCTACTGGATGACAACTTTGCTACCATCGTCACCGCCACCAAGGAAGGTAGAGTAGTATACACCAACATTCGCCGTTTTATTAAATACATCCTCGGCAGTAACATTGGGGAAGTTCTCACCATTGCCGCCGCCCCGCTTTTAGGGTTGGGTGGTGTTCCCCTCTCACCCCTACAAATTCTGTGGATGAACTTAGTCACAGACGGTTTACCCGCTTTAGCATTAGCGGTAGAACCCCCAGAACCAGATGTAATGAAGCGTCCCCCCTTCAGTCCCCGTGAAAGCATTTTTTCCAGGGGTTTGGGTTCTTATATGGTGCGGATTGGCATTGTGTTCGCCATCATCACAATTATTTTGATGGAATGGGCATATCATCATGCCAAAGCCTATACAGACGGAGGACTTGACCCTGAGCGTTGGAAAACAATGGTTTTCACTTCTCTGTGTATTGCTCAGATGGGTCATGCCATAGCAATTCGCTCTAATAATCAACTGACTATTGAGATGAATCCCTTATCTAATATGTTTGTTTTGGGGGCTGTAATTGTCACGACCATTTTGCAACTAATGCTAGTTTACGTTCCACCCCTGCAAGCATTCTTTGGCACTCACTTCCTCACTCCTACAGAATTGGCGATTTGTTTTGGTTTTAGTGCCTTAATGTTTGTTTGGATTGAAATGGAGAAACTTTTCTTCCGGTTTATGGGCAAGAAAAGCGTGTGAAACAAGCAGAGGGGCAGGGGAGCAGGGGGCAGGGGGCAGGCTTGTCCTGAGCGCAGTCGTTGGCGCAGCCTCTGTCTACGACACGCTCCACGAACGCAGAGAAGGGGGGCAGGGGGCAGGGGGCAGGGAGACAAGGGAGACAAGGGAAAGAATTTTAGATTTCGGATTTTAGATTGAAATCCAATCCAAAATTTAAAATCCAAAATCCACTCATTGAATTGCCCAATGCCCTATGCCCAATTTCCTATGCCCCATGCCCCATGCCCTTAACCCAATTCCCAATTCCCCATTATGTACCTCAAAACCCTACACCTGCGCCATTTTCGCAATTATCAAGACCAAGAAGTAGAATTTACTGCGGCTAAAACTATTTTGGTAGGGAATAATGCTCAGGGGAAGTCTAATTTGTTGGAAGCAGTTGAGTTATTGGCAACATTGCGATCGCATCGGATGGCACGCGATCGTGATATCGTCCAGGAAGGTGAACCAGTAGCTAAAATTGATGCCAGCGTTGAACGAGAAACTGGTGTGAGTGACTTAAGTTTAACTCTCCGCCGTAATGGTCGCCGTAGTGTCGCATTAAATGGGGAAACTTTAAGGCGACAAATGGATTTTCTCGGTGTGATTAATGCCGTCCAGTTTTCCAGCTTAGATTTAGAATTAGTCCGTGGTAGTCCTGAAGTCCGGCGTAACTGGTTAGACACACTTCTGATTCAACTAGAGCCAGTTTATGCTCACATTCTCCACCAATATAATCATGTGTTACGTCAACGTAACGCTTACTTAAAAAGCCTTCCAGACTCAGTAACTACCACTCACCAATCAACACTGGCTGTTTGGGATACACAATTAGCCATTACAGGGACAAGAGTAATCAGAAGACGCGATCGCGCTCTCAAAAGACTTGCCCCTCTGGCTGCCGCTTGGCACGCTAGTATTAGTGGCAGTACCGAAGTTTTAGAAATTACATATACCCCAAATGTTCCCCTCACCCAAACCCATCCCGAAGAAGTACAGCAAGCATTTCTTGACAAAATACAGCAGCGAGCCGTCGCGGAACTCCACCGAAATACTACTCTAGTTGGCCCCCATCGTGATGAAGTAGAATTAACCATTAATCAAACTCCGGCGCGCCAATACGGTTCTCAGGGTCAGCAGCGCACTTTAGTACTAGCTCTAAAACTCGCAGAATTACAACTAATTGAAGAAGTGATTCAAGAACCGCCGTTACTTCTACTTGATGATGTGTTAGCGGAACTAGATCCTTCTCGCCAAAATCAATTACTAGATGCGATTCAAGACCGCTTTCAAACTTTAATTACCACAACCCACTTGAGTTCTTTTGATGCTCAGTGGTTAAATTCTTCTCAAATTCTTGGTGTGCAAGCAGGAAACATAAATCAGTCGGCGTAAATGGTAAATTCTATTTAACTTAAATACTAATATTGTTACTGATTAACTTTGAGTAAAAAAATGTATATGCAAGAACAAAAACTTATATTAAATCCGCAGGAAATAGCATCTCTAGGTGCATCACTGCGAAAAATTGAACAAAAACTGCTTAAACAAAAACATACTGAAGGTAAGCAGAAGATTTGGTTTCAAGGAGAAGAACCTTATTTTGATGTTTTCTTTGAATTAGAGCATGATGAACTAATATGGTTTCAATTGACATTACGGGGTAAATCAGTTTCATGGGATCGTCAAAAACAGCAATTACAAACAGGGATGACTAATGAATTAAGTATTTATGATGCTAGTTTTTATGCAGCTAGTAAAACAATTGAAAATGATATTAAAACAGATAATGAATTTATTGATTTAGTAAAATCTATCCTGGGAACGAGATCAGAAGAAGCAATTTTTGCTAAAGCATTAGAATTATTTAACTTATAAAATGAGGCAAGAGGGAAAGGGGAAAAAAGACAAGGGAGCAGAGAGCAGGGGGGCAGGGGGAGTAA
>JBODRP010000106.1:0-15611 GCA_050633005.1 Trichormus sp.
ATTATTCCTCCGTTAACAATGTCATGAAATCATAACTTAATTGTCAATAACTCGAAATATATCAATTAGTACCTCAAAGTATTTTTGTGATGCGGAGGTAACAAAAAAATATCAACTCTACTATTCCAGTAAGCGCATAGTTGAGTCTGCATTAATTTGGTTTCAGCTAACGCTAATTTGAGGAAATATTTTTCTCAAATAATATTTTTTACGTGAGGAGAAAAAGACAAATGATACAAGTCAAAAATCAAAATATTCAGGATTTATTGACTGAAATGACTGCTAAAGAGTCTGCGAATCTGAATGGTGGTCAAGCTGAACAAAATCAGCAAGGTCAGCAAGGTCAGCAAGCTAACTTTAATCAGCAGAGATATCTACAAGCCTTGGGTATTGCTTATCTCAATCCCCCTGGTCATAATGAAATCACAGACAAAGAAGCATTGATGGCTCAATATCAAGGATGGGAAGACTAGTAAAATCATCCAGTGCATATAAATTGCACATTTTCTGTTGACCCTCCGAATTTTAGATTTTAAATTTTGGATTTTGGATTGCCGGATTGAATCTAAAATCCCAAATCTAAAATTAATTGACTGTTAACAGTTAACTGTTTATGCTTCTTAGATTTAAATACAGTTCAGATAGGTACTAGATTTATCCTTACTGAACTGTATTCTTATATTAATTAAAAGTACAGGCGATCGCTAAT
This sequence comes from Trichormus sp., assembly GCA_050633005.1. Taxonomy (GTDB): domain Bacteria; phylum Cyanobacteriota; class Cyanobacteriia; order Cyanobacteriales; family Nostocaceae; genus Trichormus. The sequence continues at coordinate 710 of JBODRP010000106.1, forward strand.
TCTGCGTGTTGTAAAAATATCTTTTTATCTAACATTTCTACATCATACTGTGGTGTAGTAGCTAATAACCTTTCGATTCTATTTCTAGCCGCTACCACCACCGATTCAACCAAGCTACCTTGATTTAAAGCCTCAGCAAAATCAGCCGCAATTTGATAAGTCCGCTCCATCGATGATGAATGAATATTGCGCGACACAATAAATAAATCACATCCCGCATTAAATGCACGTGCCACTGTTCCCTGTTGCATAAACATATCAGAGACAGCTTTCATATCCAAATCATCAGATACAACCACACCCCCAAATCCCAATTCTTCCCGCAGGATATTTTTGAGAATAGTCGGTGAGAGAGTCGCAGGCCAATCAGGGTCGATTTGGGGAAAAAGAATATGAGCCGTCATTATAATCGGGATTTGCGTCTCAATCAAAGCCTTAAACGGTATCAATTCCCGTTGGCGTAAATCTTCAACAGTGAGATTGAGAACTGGTAATTCTAAATGGGAATCTTTACTAGTGTCGCCATGTCCCGGAAAATGCTTGCCAGAACCGACAATTCCTGATGCTTTGAGTCCCTCATAATATTCACAGACAACTTCAGCTGTAGTTGCGGGAGTGTTACTAAAGGCGCGAAATCCAATAATCGGATTTTGGGGATTAGAATAAATATCCGCGACAGGGGCCCAAGATAAATTAATTCCCAAGGATTTTAATTCTATACCTGTAGCTTTGGCTACTTCCCGTGAGTGCGATCGCAACAAAACAGCATGGGGAAATCTGGTGATTGGTAAAGGTGTCCGCACAACTCGCCCACCTTCATGATCTAAAGTAAAAAACATCAAATCACGTTCAGTATATTCCCGAATTTGCTGGTGCAACTCTCGAAAACTTTGCAACCACACCTCATAGGGGACACCATCTAGGAAATTTTTGGCAAAGAATATCACCCCCACTGGTTTTAATTCACTGAGAGCGCGCTTATCTTCATCACTTAAAGTAGTACCAGAAACACCGAGAATCAGGTGATGTCCAAAACTTGCTAGCTGTGGGGAAGCCGACATAATCAGTTACCTGCAACCATTTCAGACCTGATCCTACACCTTCCTCAGAAAAACAGGGGTGTAAGGGTGTAAGGGTGTAGGGGAGACAAGGGAAAAATATTTACGCCAATGCCCCATGCCCCATGCCCCATGCCCCATGCCCAATCCCGAACACCCAATCCCTTTTTTCTGCCAAATGTAACAGATTGCAACGTATAATGAGAACGACAAAACAATTAAGAAATATTGAAAAACAGTAGGTTTAAATGCGAGTAGCGATCGCGGGTGCTGGTTTAGCAGGACTTTCCTGCGCGAAATATCTCACAGACGCAGGTCACACTCCCATTGTCTTGGAAAGCCGGGACGTATTGGGTGGTCTTGTTGCGGCGTGGAAAGACTCAGACGGCGACTGGTATGAAACTGGATTACACGCCTTCTTCGGTGCATACCCCAATATGCTCCAGTTACTTAAGGAGTTAGGTATTGAAGACCGACTCCAATGGAAAGAACATACACTGATTTTTAACCAACCGGATAAGCCGGGAACATACTCCCGCTTTGATGTTCCTGATATTCCTGCTCCTTTCAACGTCATTGCGTCGATTCTCCGTAACAACGATATGTTGACATGGGGACAAAAATTGCGCTTCGCCGTTGGCTTAACTCCAGCCGTGGTGCGGGGTCAAAAGTATGTAGAGGAGATGGACAAGTACAGTTTCAAAGAATGGTTAGAAAGACAAGGAATTGACGAGCGAGTCTCAACCGATGTGTTTATCGCCGCATCAAAAGCACTCACTTTTATCAATCCTGAAGAAGTTTCTGCCACAATTTTATTAACTGCACTTAACCGCTTTCTGCAAGAACGATACGGCTCGAAAATAGCCTTCCTAGATGGTTCACCGACAGAAAGGTTATGCGCTCCCATCGTAGATCACATTACAGCAGGTGGTGGTGAAGTCCGTCTCAATGCACCAATCAAAGAAATCGTCCTCAATGATGATGGTAGTGTCAAGCACTTTATCATCCGAGGCTTGAATGGTGCAGATGATTACATTGAAACCGCCGACTGTTATGTTTTCGCCACATCAGTCGATGTTGCCAAAGTCTTATTACCTAAACCTTGGCAGGAGATGGCATATTTCCAGAAGCTAGAAGGTTTAGAAGGAGTGCCTGTTATTAACCTGCACTTATGGTTTGATCGGAAATTAACAGATATTGATCAATTATTATTTTCACGATCGCCCCTCCTCAGCGTTTATGCTGATATGAGTAACACTTGTCGTGAATATGCCAATCCCGATCGCTCCATGCTGGAATTAGTTCTAGCACCGGCCAAAGATTGGATTAGCAAATCCGATGAGGAAATAGTTGCTGCCACAATTGCAGAACTAAAAAAACTCTTCCCCGATGATTTTGGGGGAGAAAATCCAGCCAAGTTGCTGAAATACCATGTAGTGAAAACGCCGCGTTCAGTTTACAAAGCGACCCCTGGTCGTCAACAGTACCGTCCCTCCCAAAAAACTCCGATCGCTAACTTCTTTTTAGCAGGGAGTTACACCATGCAACGCTACTTAGGCAGTATGGAAGGAGCTGTACTTTCTGGTAAGCTAACAGCGCAGGCGATCTGCGAATCACTGCCAGTAGACAATGCCTCTAACCTGCAAACGCTAACCCGACCGCCTGCAACGAATGCTGCAACTGCCTGATTCCCCCCCGCGCATGAAAACGCTGGTCTCTGTAGATGAGTCCTACAAAATTTGTCGGCATCTCACAGCCAAGTACGCCAAAACCTTCTACTTGGGTACTTTGTTGATGAGTCCGGCAAAACGTCAAGCTATCTGGGCAATTTATGCTTGGTGTCGCCGTACCGATGAATTAGTAGACGGACCTGGTGCTGCCATTACTACACCAGAAACCCTAGACCTCTGGGAGCAACATCTAGAATCAATTTTTGCGGGTAATGCCGTAGAAAACTATGATGTTGCTTTAGTAGATACCCTGCAACGCTTTGACCTCGACATTCAGCCCTTTCGGGACATGATTGCTGGTCAGCGTATGGATTTATACCGTAGTCGTTATGAAACCTTTGAGGAATTATACCTCTACTGTTACCGCGTCGCTGGTACAGTCGGTTTGATGTCAACCGCCGTCATGGAAGTAGACAACACCGCTAACACCGCCCCGTGGCATCAGCGTAAACCACCATATATTCCCACAGAAGAAGCGATCGCTTTGGGAATTGCCAACCAACTCACAAACATTTTGCGGGATGTCGGCGAAGACGCTAGACGAGGACGGATTTATCTGCCCCTAGAAGACCTAGCCAGATTCGACTACACCGAACAAGACTTCTTTAATGGTGTAGTTGATGACCGTTGGCGGGCGTTAATGCGCTTTCAAATCGACCGGGCGCGACAGTTCTACACCAAAGCTGAACAGGGCATCACCCACCTAGCCCCAGACGCAAGGTGGCCTGTGTGGGCAGCCTCCATGCTCTACGGGCAAATACTAGATGTCATCGAACGCAACGATTACAACGTCTTTAACCAACGTGCCTATGTCCCGCAATTGCAAAAGTTATGCACCCTACCCATAGCTTGGATGCGATCGCAAGTGTTGTAAAATCAGTCAATAGTCCACAGTCCACAGTCCACAGCAATGACTAATGACTATTGACTATTGACTATTCCAAAAACAACTGCTAACATTATATTTCGTGACCGTGGAGAGGTGGCTGAGTGGTCGAAAGCGGCAGATTGCTAATCTGTTGATGGACTCGTAAGACCCATCCGAGGGTTCGAATCCCTCCCTCTCCGTTTTCAGAGAGAGAATTACACAAGTATCTGTCTCTTGTAAAAAACTAAGAATGTCAAGGCTAATTGCTTTTATATCCGAAGGTAGATGTTATCATTTAACCTTTGGAGACTTGATATAAGATTGAACTAAGTAAAAGCCTCTAGTTTCCATCTTACTTTCAAGCTCCTACAGAATTGAGGAGTGAAAGTCATTATGACCAAAATCAGTGCTGCCCTAGCCCTAAGTTTAAGTACCCTAGCAACTGGGTTTTTGATGGCGGCTTGTACAACCACCAATACTACTGATAGTGGAACTACCAACACCACAGCCAGCCCAGCAGCGAATACAACCACCAGCAGTGGCACAGGATTAAAAATCGGCTCTTTACTGCCAACCACAGGGGATTTAGCCTCTATCGGTCAGCAAATGGCCGCAGCTGTCCCCCTAGTAGTAGATACAGTTAACGCCTGTGGTGGTGTGAATGGTCAACCAGTTACCCTGGTAGCGGTAGATGACCAAACAGATCCCAAAGCAGGTGCAGCCGGGATGACTAAACTAGCAACCGTCGATAAAGTTGCTGGTGTAGTTGGTTCGTTTGCTAGTAGCGTATCTACGGCGGCGGTGTCCATTGCAGCCCAAAATAAAGTCATGCTTGTTTCCCCTGGTAGTACCAGCCCCGTATTTACCGAAAAGGCGCAAAAAGGTGATTTTAAAGGCTTTTGGGCGCGCACAGTTCCCCCCGATAGCTACCAAGGCCCAGCCTTAGCCGAACTCGCCATTAAAAGAGGTTATAAGCGAGTTTCTACCGTAGTAATTAACAACGATTACGGAGTTGGTTTTGAAAATGCCTTTGTCCAAGCCTTTGAGAAATTGGGCGGGACTGTAGTTAACAAAAATAATCCTGTCCGCTACGACCCCAAAGCCACTACCTTTGAAACCGAAGCCACTGCGGCTTTTGCAGGTAAACCTGATGCTGTCTTGGGCGTTTTTTATGTAGAGACAGGCAGCTTATTATTAAAATCAGCTTATCAGCAAGGTTTAACCAAAGGCGTACAAATCATGCTCACAGACGGCATGAAATCAGATGAATTTCCCGCCCAAGTAGGAAAAGCCCCAGATGGTAAGTATATAGTCTCTGGAGTTATTGGGACTGTTCCTGGTTCTGATGGTAAAGCCTTGGAAGCCTTCACAAAACTTTGGCAATCCAAAAAAGGTGGTTCACCAGGAGAATTTGCACCTCAAGCATGGGATGCAGCAGCTTTGTTGGTATTAGCAGCACAAGCCGCTAAAGATAATACAGGTGTTGGTGTAGCCGGTAAAATCAAAGAAGTTTCTAACGCACCAGGTGTAGAAGTTACTGATGTTTGTGAAGGTTTGAAATTACTCCAAGAAGGTCAAGATATTAACTATCAAGGTGCTAGCGGCAATGTAGATATTGATGCTAACGGCGATGTCATTGGTGTTTACGATGTCTGGACAGTACAAGACGATGGCAAACTAACAGTGATTGATAAAGTTACTCCCAAGCAATAGACAATCGCCAATAGAAGGCAACAGATATTCCCCTGATGCCTTCTACTCCAAGTATCTATCAATAGTTATGATATTCTCAGCAATGGCGATCGCCCCAGATCCCAACATCCAAAGTTTTTGGTAGTGTTGGGTTTTATATAAGAATTTTGCATTTATCGTTTACTAGCAATCGTGCCATTGACATTAATGGTGTAAGTTCGTGATTTCTGATAGTTCGTCACCGTGACTTTCCAAGCCTTGATTTGCTGTATTGGTTGGCAAGGTGTATTTGGTGCATCTGTAGGATAGCGGAAACAAGCAAAAATTGGTTCAACTTCGGTAATGCTGAGATTTTCAATCGTTTGCTGTAAGTCTGCTTGCGCGGCATTGAATACTTGACGGGCAATCGCAGTAGGTAACTCATCAGTTCGCCTGGGAAGTCCGGCGATTGGTTCTGTACGACGATGAATAGCGTGATGACTAATGCGATAAATTTGCCGTTCTGATGGGTTTTTGCCTACAACTGTCACTCGATAACCTGGGATTGTTTTTTGAGCGCAGGATTCTGTCAAACTACCTAATCCTAAACAGCTATCAGTAAAAGTTTGTGGCTGGATTTTTGTCATCAAAATAACTGCTGGTGAGAGTTGTAAGTGTTGACTGGCGATGCGCTTAATTTCCTCACGTACCTGACTTGGTAAGCGGTTTTCCAAGGCAGAATTACTACGTTCAATTAGTTGTAGATCATCAGCACTTTCACCACGTAACACCCAACGATTACCTTGATCGGAAATAGTAATTTTCCAGCCTTTGCGGGGAATGGGATCGCAAGCATAAGGAGCAGAAATATTCTCACAGCCACTTGCCCAGCTGCTCTTTTCAAATGAAATATTGCTCAATAAGGATTGGCCAGGATAGCCCCACTCTTTCGCTTTGCGAATTGCCGCAGTCTGCATTTGTGGTGGTAGAATCTCTTGAGCAGGTTGTCTTTGAGAATGGATGTTCTGTCCGTTTCGCTGCATGAGAATGGTGAATTTGCCATCATCTGTAGTGAAATAAACGAATCTTTGATGCTGATCAGCGATCGCAATTTTCCAGTAAGGTACAGGGTTGTAAATCCAGGTGTCCCCCTTGCTAATCCGAGCAATTTCAATTACTTTGGCAGTTTTATCTAGTTTGTCTTTGGCGATCGCATCTTGAAGCACCAGATCGGCGATTGTCTTTGGCTCTGGTGGTAAGGCTTTTTGTTGACTGATCACAGTTTCAGAATGAGCCACAGCAGATGTTAAAAGCATCTGCGAACTAAAAACCAACAGACATCCCAAAAGCATTGATCTAACGAAAGCAAGGTTGGGTAAATCTTGCAGCATAAAATTATAAATGGAGAAATTTCAGTAGATTTTTCAGTCTTATACCATTTCACAAAAAATATGATGCAAATGTAGGTTGGGTTGAGGAACGAAACCCAACAGATCAAAGTCTTGTAATTGTTGGGTTTCACTTCGTACCACTCCGTGGAAGCAAGCTACAACCCAACCTACACATCTGTTTCATTCTTTTCATGAATTGGTATTAGACTAGCCAATAAATACTAATATTCAGGGTCGAATTACAGATTTTGAAACGAAGTAATACCAATTCGCAATGGACTAACGTCCCGCTACCCTCTAAGCGCAGCTATGCCGCAGGCTTTACGCAATTCAGAAAGTCAGATACCATCTGGGTTTCCAGCTTTGCATCTGTTGTTTAATTTTGGAGAATTGGTATAACTACAGACATCTTCCAACTGTAGCTATGAGAACCAATATTAAAGACAAAAGGCAAAAGATATTTCTCTTTTGCCTTTAATTGTAAAAATTCAAAATTTAAAATCAGCAGAACGACTGTTTACCCCGCCCTAACCCTCGCCTTGGAAATGGGAGGGAACTAGATTTTCCGGTTTTCCCCCTTTCCAAGGGTAGCCACTCCGTTGGGCTGCTGTGCCGACTTGTAGCAAGTGGCGTGGAATTAAGGGGGGTAATTCGACTTGTGTGTACACGGTAGCTCTAAAAGCCGGAGAAATTGTAGCCAACACCCACTAACAAGCCGATATCTGTTTTATCAAAAAATCCAGCATTGATAGCAGCAGTGGCGGTAAATTGAGCATTGAGAGGCACATCAATACCACCAGATACTAAAACGGCAGTTTGGGAATCATCACCGGTTTTAATAGCTGCACCCACACCTACATAGGGAGCAATTGGTAGGGGTTCGTCAAAGGGATCTGCTTGTCTAAAAGAAAAATCGTAGGTGACAGGAATCAAAATCGTGGTGCTATCGCCAAATATAGCTGAAGGTCTGATGGAAATTGCATTTGTTAGTCCAATCTTGCTCACAGCTGCAAAATTACCATCTCCCAAGGATGAATCATCACCACTGATACCAATATTACCAGCAACCCCGATATAGCTACTACCGCCACGAGTCCGTCTACCAACATTAATATCTGATTGGGCTACGGTGTTACTAGCCGGTAGAGTAGCTGGTTGTGTAGATGCTGGGGAAACTAGAGTTGCTGATGTGGTTGCAACTGTTCCAGGGATGGGTGTAACTGTGGGAGTGTTAACTGCATCAGAGGTGGCGTTAACATTTGTCACATCAGAGAAAGAGACGTTTTGCTGTTCAGTTTCTAGTTCAGCATTTGATGGGGTAGCAGACTCAACCATAGGTACTGTTTGAGCATTAACAGATACACTAGTACCTACAACAGCTACAGCAGCTAAACTAGACAAGCAATAAAAACCTTTACGCACAAAAATATTATTCACATTCACTCCTAACAAAATGTTGCCAGAACAAATAAATCATTAGTCTGGAATTAATTCCCCAAAATTTTTGTTTTTAGGGCAATATCTAAACTTTACCACCTGAAAATCCCTTCCTACATCCTGACATGGACGTAAATAGTTACTAAAAATATAATCAAATATTTCTAGCTTGGTAAGGTTTGCACCTCACAGGACTAACGACAAGCCTCACTATTGAGTTTCTATCAAAGATAGATTCCCCAACTACTTTTCTTAATATGTTCAGAGAACCGTTTAAGTCGGCTGAGTATGTTTTACCACAGTGAGACTTAAATAAACCTCTCTTAACTCTTTTCCCTAAATATTGCTCATGCTTCTTGATGGGTTCAAAATCCAGGAAACTACACTTTGATGTGTAACTCTCCTCTGTAATTTGTACCTTAATCCCAGCCAATTTAGCTTTATATTCTAGCTGCTGAATCAATCTAGCATGAGGAATCTGAGTAAAGTTTTGGTTGTTTCTATTTCCCAAGTTAATTTTTTGTTTCCAATTTTCATTTTTCCCGATAATCAAATGTGTGATGTTTTGCCTAACTTCATTTCGACTGACGATAAAGTTTACTCAACTTTTGAGGAATTGGGCATTGGGCATTGGGCATTGGGGTAAAATCTTCTGTACTTCCTTGTGTACCTTGTCTCCCTGCTGCCCTGCTGCCCTGCCCCCCTGCTCCCCTCTTTCAAGGGTAGGGGTTGAAAAATCAGGCAGTAGAGAGAGTGATTTTCATGGGTAGATTAGCATCAACTTCTCCCTTACGGGTTCGGTAGTTGCTTTCCGACGCAAGGCGCAGAGAACGACTGACCAACTTCCGAGACGAGAGTATTTAAAGATTACTTATTACTTATTACTTTTAGCTTTGATTGTTCGCCATTTTGCTAGCCAGTTAAATAATTCTTGTTGATTTAGTCGGCGTTTGCGGGTTTGTAATTTTAATACTGTGTCTAACTCTAATGGGTTTTTACCTGTTTTTTCTACCCAAATGTTGAGCAAGGTTTGCGGTTCTAGGGGTACTGAGCCTAAGCCTAGGGTTTTTTGGAGTTGTAATTGTTCTTCTTTGCCAACCATTTCAATTACAAAGTCGCTGGATTCGGCTTTTTGTAATACTGCTGCTAAGGCTTGGATATATGCTTCACTATTATCTAGTACTGGTGTCTGTAAGGCTGTTGGTTGACCAAAACGGCGATTTTGTGACCAAATCAAGACTAACAATAAAATACCTATTTGCACTAGTACCACTAATAAAGGCGTTTTGGCTAAATAATCGATGAGGTTGGTTTGACCTTCTGTTTGTTTGATATCATCGTCTTTGTAGCCGTGAATGTATTCATCTATAAATAATTTGTTGCCTTTTTGGTTAACTAAACTGGCTAGATATTGAAAATTATTCAATTCGTCTTGGTAGGCGTTGGCGGCTAAGTAGGGAGTAGTTGCAAAAGTAATTTTACCTTGTTTGTATGTATCATGCCAAACTATAGCTCCGAAATTATCACTTAAAGAAAGGTTTTCTGGTTGGGCTTTTTGATAACGTCGGCGTGTAGCAATCTTCACTTTGCCTACTGGTGATGTTGGGGAAGTGTGAAACTCAGCCTGACTAACGCGCGATCGCACACCTAAAATTACTAAATGATTCCCTTTTTTTAACCATTCCTGCTCATCAGGTAATAAATCTGGTTCTCTTAAATAACTCATCACCCTGAGCAGGGTAACGGGTTGTTTTTCGGTTTTGAGTTTTTCTAGGGGCTTTTGCCAACGTTGAATATTTGTTCCTTGCTGCTGCATATAAGCATACCAAGCACCGTAACCATCAGGGGCGCGGCTATAGCTAGAACCTATGTAAAGTTTAGTACTGGGGGCAGAAATGAAGCTTAATATAACTATAACGGCGATGGCGATCCCACCTAACCAAACTTGGCGTTTTGAGGATTTCATGTTTCTGTAATCTCCCGATAAGCTTGGCGACACTGTTGATAATTTTCTGGTAACATCTCCCCATTGCCAAAACACAATTGTTCATGAGTCGTAATCAAAGTTTCGTAGGGTTGGATGGGAGTTTGACTAGATGATCTGAGCAATTGTAGATATTCGGCATCAGTGCGACTAGGTTGATGTAAGAGAATTTTGGTATCGTGTAAATGTTGCAAAATCGCTAAATACAGACAACGACAGGCTTCACGGTAGTTACCTTGACTGTACAATTTTTGCGATCGCTCTAATAAAGTGGTGATTGAGACATTTTCAGTAGATACCCTTGACTGATAATTAACAGAATTAACGTTAGTTCCCAGCCACGCATATATATAAGGGCTAAATTCTCGCCATAAACGCCAAATTACGATCACCACAGCTAAAGCGACTACCAACCAAAACAAAAAAGTCAATAAATTAGCCAACCAAGGACTGAGTTTCCAGTCAGGAGACAATTCTGGTAAAACTCGATCAAAACGGTAAGACTCGTATTCTAACCATTCTCCTATTTGTTGTCGCAACTGAGACAGTTGCCAGTCCCAACTAGTTTTAGTAAAAGTTTCCGTAGACATAAAACCAATGCAAAAGCAAGCGTAGCGGTATTATAAATTACGAATTAACGCAGTGTGGAACTTTCTCTCAAACCTAACCCCCAACCCCTTCCCTACAAGGGAAGGGGAGCAAGAATCAAAGTAGAGACGTTGCATGCAACGTCTCTACAGTTGCAGGGGAGAGGTACTCTACGAGAAGAGCTTTGCTCTATGGAGAGGGGTTTCAAAAATAAGTTGCACATCGTGTGAATTACAAATTAATAAAAAACTGGGCGTAGAAAATTTTACTTTTCCACACCCAGGTAAATTATATGAGCATTGCTATTTAGTTTTCTGATTCACCTTCAGTGGCAGTAACTGCACTTAAGGGACGGATGCCGACAATCTTGCCGCCTAGACGGCTAATGCGTCGCATCTCATCATTCATGCGGTTGTAGGGGACTTGAATCAAAATTGTGCTGCTGTTGCGAACCGGATACTTATTGTTATCGGTTTGATCGTTTTGCCGTAATCCTTCTACTTCATAGACAAAAACGCGATTGTCTGAAGCTGAACTTGACACTGCTAACATTTTGTGTTCTATCTCCTATTGGGCAATAGTGATGCTGGCTACCTTACCGCCTAGCTTATTAATTTGCTGGAGGGTATTAGATAGCTGTTCGTAGGGGACGATGAACTCTTTATTGCTCCGACGCACTTTAGGATATCTGGGTAAACTGATACCCGTAACTTCGATGCGGTAGAGACGTGGGCTAGAACCCACTGAGGATCTGCCAAAGGTGCGACTGGGTGCAGTTCCTTGTTTTGAGGGTTGGTAAGCCCAACCTTCACTACCACCAGAAGGAGCAATAATCGCTGTAGCAGTGTTTGTGGCTAAGTCAGCAGCCAAACGAGAATTATTTCCTGGTAATTGAGCGCGATCGCTATTAGCATAACCGCGATACAGGCGGAACATCCGGGTAAAGCCAACGGTTCTTTGACCAACTCCGGTAGTAACGAGATCACGGTAGTAAGGTACGATCGCATCACCAAAGTAGGTATCATATTCTACAGAATCAATATAAGAATCGATGTCTGCATCGAAACCTTGATTTTGGTAGCGATCGAGATGTTCAATTACTTCTGCCTCATCGTAGGGAGCGCGTCCCAACAGATGTTTAAAATTCAATTCAATTACCCTAGTTTGAAAATTGGGGTAAAGGAATTTGGTTTTGTATAATTCTGATTTAGCAACTGCTCGGACAAAATCTCGAACGTTGATTTGACCGTTGGTGAGCAAAGACTCTAAACTAGTCAAACGTTCTGATTGCATCAGGTAATCATTGCCTAAAACCTGACGATAAACTGCTTGAATGACAATCTTGGCATCTTCTGGTGTCCAGTTTGGTCGCAGTTCAATTGGGCTGGCTTGATCAAAAGCCGTAGTTCCCAAACGAGATGCGGCGGTGGTAATTGCCATCTAATAATTCTCCTTGTAAACTTAATATTGCAAATTGTTGATTGGTTCAGGCAGGAGAAATATTTACTACTCGGCTACCTCTTTGGTTAAGCCGTTGTAGGGTTGGTGAGAGTTGGTCATAAGTGACTAAATACTCACTCATGCTACGCCGGATTTGGGGAGTGCGTCCTCTGTCTGCTTGCATAAATCGCACGCGGTAAAGCTGTCCGCGATCGCCTGCCACAGTACCAGTCAGTCCCCGGCCAAAGCTGGGGGTCTGCACTGGACTAGCCAAATTCCGAGCTAGATCCTCAGTTAACCACGCAGATTTATTTTTACCTTGGGCGCGATCGCTATTAGCATAGCCCCGGTATATCTGAAACATCCGGTTAAAGCTGACGGTTTTCTGCCCTACTTGAGTTTCAAAACCTCGATAATAAGGAACGATCAATTCGCCAAAGTTCTCTTGATATTCCAGTGAATCTATATAAGAATTGATTTCTGCCTCGTATCCTTGCTGTGTATAGAGATCGACATGGTAAGCAATCTCTGATTCATCAGCAGGCGCACGACCGAGGAGATGTTTGTAATTCAATTCGATGAAGCGGACTTGCGGTGTAGAGTAAAAGAATTTTTGCCGATATAACTCAGATTGTGCTAATAACCGGACAAATTCCCGCACAGTGATGTTATTTTGCTGCAATAGTGACTCTGCACTGGTGAGGCGTTCGCTTTGCATCAAGTGATCATTACCAAATACTTGACGATAGGCAGCATGAATGACTGCTTTTACATCCTCGCTAGCCCGCAATTCTGTAGGAGCAGTGTTAGCAAATGGCTCAAATCCCAAGTGACTGGCTACTGTAGAACTAGTCATGACTGATCTCCTTAATTTCTGCAAGGAAAAAACAAGCCCAGAACCCCAAAAAACCGTCTACGCTAGAAAAATTAGCATTTACAGCCTTGAGTTGTTCTGGGCAACAGGAAACCCTCTAGCTTAGAGCGTTGATGGCATAGTCAATGTAGGAATTTGCTTCTACAGCAGGATCGCCACTCAAACCATGATTAGCTTTGATGTATTTGAGAGCTTCAACGTACCAGCTGGGAGACAAATCAAAAGTACGGTTGATTTCTGCCAAACCACCAATTAAGTAGTCATCGAGAGGGCCTGTACCACCTGCAATTAGACAGTAGGTGATGATGCGAATGTAATAACCAATGTCCCGCGCACACTTAGCTTTACCTGTGGGAGTAGAAGCGAAGTTATTACCCTGCATTTGGGTGGTGTAGGGGAACTTTTGATACACTGCATTAGCTGCACCATCAGCTAAACTTTGTGCTTTAGAGCTTAAACCTTTAGCTGCATCTAAGCTAGCAGTTGCTTGACGGAAGCGACCAAAAGCCACTTGAAGTTCTGTAGAGCTGAGAAAGCGGCCTTGAGAATCTGCGGTAGCGACTGCTTCGGTTAAAGGTGTTTTCATGCTGATTATCCTTTCAACAAATATGTAAACTTGTGCGGCAGAAAGTAGAAATAATGAAGTGATGAGGAATTTACTAGCTGACTGCGGCAGCAGCACGATCAAAGTAGCTTCCCAATTCAGCCATTAAGGAGCTACAGTCACCACGAGTAACACCGTTGGGATCGTTAGCAATTGCGATCGCAGCTTCTTTCATTTTGCTTACGCCAGTTGCTACGGAAGCACCAGGAACACCCAAAGCTTGATATGTTTCCCGAAGACCATTCAAACAGCGATCGTCTAAAACGCTAGCATCACCTGCAAACACAGCGTAGGTAACATAGCGCAAAATGATTTCCATATCGCGCAAACAAGCAGCCATGCGACGGTTCGTATAAGCGTTTCCACCAGGTGCAATCAACTGGGGTTGCTCTGCAAACAATGCCCGTGCTGCATTAGCAACGATGGTGGAAGCATTGCCGGTAATCCGGTTGACAACATCCATCCGTTTAGCACCAGCAGCAACCATTTCTTTGAGTGCATCGATTTCGGCATCGCTGACGTATGCGCCTCTTGTATCAGCCTGGGAAACTACTTTAGTAAAAGCGTCAAGCATTCCAGCATCTCCTAAGTTATTACTATGCTGTGGATTCCAATTTGGTTCAAAACCTGATTGTTGATTCGCTTTAACATAGTTATTGATTGCCAAATAGTTCCACCATCATCAGAACACAACTAAACTGCACCTAGGGAGTTATACTCACTGGGAAATTAGGGTTAATTCAAACCCACACAGTTAGCTAGCTGCAATTAACCGACGGCACAGCTATCAATCAATACTGCTAATATCTACAACAACCATTTTTTTAAGACTCAAAACCCTAAATCATGAAATGGGTAATCATCAATTTCTCCGAAACTGAATCTTCTCCATCCAGGGCAGAGAGTGCATTGGTTTTTTGAACCTGAATTTGATTAAAGCAATCCGTTTGTGCAAATTTTGTGCAATTTTAATTTTGTCTCGCCAGAAAAGGTTAAAAAATATTAAGGAAACGCTGAAACTCAGTCAGCGCAAGGATTTATTTTATTTTATTTTTGTTTTTAGAATTAATTTATCGTTACTTTTAGTAATATTTAGACACAATCGCTTCAAGAGTGATTAGTTATCAGTTAAATCCCTGGTGAAATACCATATCAATTGGTGGTAGGTATTAGTGATGGATTTAACAGTTACCCAATATCAGTGAGTAATAAGTAATAAGTAATGAGTAATGAGTAATGAGTAATGAGTAATGAGTA
>JBODRP010000107.1:0-15514 GCA_050633005.1 Trichormus sp.
AATGAGTAATGAGTAATGAGTAATGAGTAATGAGTAATGAGTAATGAGTAATGAGAAGTAGGGTGTGTGACGCTGCGAAAGTATTGGAACTTATACCAATTCTCTATGAAGTTGCGCCAAATAAATGATGTAGAGACGTTGCATGCAACGTCTCTACACTACAGAATAAAGCGCAACTTCATTAAGAAACGGTATTAGTTATGAAAGTTATAGTGTCACGCACCAACTATCAATTGTGACAGTAAAAGTAGGTTGTGTGACACTGCAAAAATATTGGAACGTAGTTATGAAAGTTATAGTGTCACGCACCAACCATCAATTGTGACAGTAAAAGTAGGGTGTGTGACACTGCGAAAATATTGGAACGTAGTTATGAAAGTTATAGCGTCACGCACCAACCATCAACTGTCAACTGTCAACTGTCAACTGTCTGAGCAAATTCTTGTGACTCAAAATGGTAAGATAATTTACTAACAAGCAGTTCAACAAAGGAACTAGGAGTTTCCCTGTAGAATACCGGCATATCTTGCCAACAATGGCGACAAAACCAGTGAATTTCAGAACCACGGATATGCGGTAAAAGTAACCCAGAACAACAAGGACAGCTAATCATAACCGTAAATCCTTTTATTAAATCGTTATTGATCGGAAATAACGTAATCCCAGGGAATAGAGCTTTTCATAAAATAAGTATTTCTATCTAGAGGATACTGAGCAAATATCAGGTTTGTGTGAGTTAAAAAATAATTAGCAACAGTTTGTAACTTTTCTATATTAAATTTGAAGTGTTCAATCATCAAAAGCGGTGAGAAACTTCATCTCCTTGTGAGTGGGAATGGGGCTAATCAATTCAAAATTCAAAATTCAAAATTCAAAATTGAAGAGTGTTACTCCCCCTGCTTCCTTGCTCCCTGCTCCCCTGCTCCCCTGCCCCCTGCCCCCTGCCCCCTGTTCCCCGTTCCCTGTTCCCTTTAATTAAGATTGTTAAAAGTGGACTAATATCCTCACAAGATCCTCAAATTATCTTTCTATAAACAGAGTGTGAGACTTAAGAGTAGTTGATTTGACTACATTTTCTTAAGTATTTCTTGATGTTATTAGGAATATCAGACATGGTAAACACACTGCTAAATCCTCCAACAGCTAATTTACCCTCCAGAGATGAAGCTTTGGTATTACCTTTCAATCAAGTGGGGATTGCAGATATCCCGCTCGTTGGAGGTAAAAACGCATCCTTGGGGGAAATGATTCAACAACTAAAACGCAAAGGTGTAAAAGTTCCCACAGGATTTGCGACAACTGCTTATGCTTATAGATATTTCATTTCTGTGGCTGGTATAGAAACACAACTTAGAGAGATTTTTGCAGATTTAGATGTTGAGGATGTGAAAAATCTGCGCCAGTGTGGGAAGCAAGCTAGATTATTGATGTTGCAAACCCCATTTCCGCAAGATTTACAGGATGCGATCGCCGAATCTTACGCTACTCTATGTCAAGAGTATGGTGCAGATACTGACGTAGCTGTACGCTCTAGCGCGACGGCTGAAGATTTACCTGATGCTAGCTTTGCGGGACAACAAGAAACTTATTTAAATGTCCACGGTTTGCAAGCTGTTCTGGAATCTTGCCATAAGTGCTTTGCTTCTATTTTTACAGATCGGGCTATTTCTTACCGCCAAATTAAAGGATTTGATCATTTTAATATTGCTTTGTCTGTGGGCGTACAAAAAATGGTACGTTCTGATTTGGCTAACTCTGGGGTGATGTTCTCTATCGACACAGAAACCGGTTTTAAAGACGCAGCTTTGATTACTGCCGCCTATGGTTTAGGTGAAAACGTTGTGCAAGGCGCAGTTAACCCAGATGAATATTTAGTATTTAAACCAACTCTGCAACAGGGATATCGTTCCATTATTCAAAAACGCCTCGGTACGAAAGAAATTAAAATGGTCTATGACCTAGGCGGCTCAAAATTAACTAAAAATGTGGCGGTTGCACCCTCAGAACGCAATGTTTTCGCCCTTAACGACGACGAAATTTTACAATTAGCCAACTGGGCTTGCATTATTGAAGAACACTATTCTCAAGTGCGTGGTGTCTATACACCAATGGATATTGAATGGGCAAAAGATGGCTTAACTAATGAATTATTTATTGTCCAAGCCCGTCCTGAAACAGTGCAGTCTCAGAAAACCAAGAACGTACTACGTAATTATCGCCTGCAAGGGAAACCAGAAGAACAACCAAAACCGGTGGTAATTGGCCGTAGTGTTGGGGAAATGATTGGACAGGGGAAAGCCAGAGTGATTCTCGATGTCCATCAAATCGGTCAGTTTCAAGCCGGGGAAGTGTTGGTAACAAATCGCACTGACCCAGATTGGGAACCCATTATGAAACGTGCTAGCGCGATTGTGACTAACTCTGGTGGTAGAACTTGTCACGCCGCCATTATAGCAAGAGAAATGGGGATTCCCGCGATCGTTGGTTGTGGAAATGCCACGACAATTATTAAAACTGGGCAAGAGATCACAGTTAGCTGTGCTGAAGGGGAAACAGGGAAAGTCTATCCTGGGTTATTACCTTACGAAATTCAAGAAATCCCCCTAGAGAAATTGCCCCGCACTCACACCCAAATTATGATGAATTTGGGTAATCCCGAAGAAGCGTTTGGTTTAACGAATATTCCTAACGATGGCGTGGGATTAGCGCGGATGGAATTTATTATTAATAATCACATCAAAGCGCACCCCTTAGCATTGATTCATTATGATGAGTTAGAAGACGAACTAGCAAAATATAAAATTGCGGAGTTAACCTCCCAATACACAGACAAAACTCAATTCTTTGTTGATCAACTCGCCCAAGGTATTGCTACTATCGCCGCCGCTTTTTATCCTAAACCTGTAATTGTACGTCTCTCTGATTTCAAGAGTAACGAGTACGCCAATTTGTTGGGTGGTAAGCAATTTGAACCTTTAGAAGAAAACCCGATGATTGGCTGGCGTGGTGCTTCTCGCTATTATGATCCTCGTTACCGTGAAGGTTTTGCCCTAGAGTGTCAAGCCATGAAACGGGTACGGGATGAGATGGGTTTAACCAACGTCATTTTAATGATTCCCTTCTGTCGCACCCCCAACGAAGGACGACGGGTATTAGCCGAGATGGAAAAACATGGTTTGGTGCGGGGAGAAAACGGCTTGCAAGTTTATGTAATGTGCGAGTTGCCCAGTAACGTGCAGTTAGCAGATGAATTTGCTCAAGTTTTTGATGGTTTCTCCATTGGTTCTAATGACTTAACACAGTTGACACTGGGATTAGACAGAGATTCGGAATTAGTCGCCCATTTATTTGATGAGCGGGACGAAGCTGTGAAGCGAATGATAGCAAAAGCGATCGCTACTGTCAAAGAATACGGACGCAAAATTGGCATCTGTGGACAAGCACCCAGCGATTACCCCGAATTTGCACGGTTTTTAGTAGAACTAGGCATTGATTCTATTAGTCTCAATCCTGATTCTGTTCTCAAAACTATGTTAGAAATTGCCGCCGCAGAAGATAATTCGTAATTCGTAATTCGTAATTCGTAATACCGCTACGCGGAAGCAAGCTACGTAACGATGCTCCCCCCCGCTACGCTAACGTAATTACTGAATTATCTATGGACTCTCTGTTTGAAGTTCTTGTAAATTTAACTCCCTTTCCCTATTAAGGAAGGGGAGGAATAATCCAATTTGAGATTTATTTACAGACGGAAGTAATCGCGTTTCTATTCTTGATTTAGGAATTGGCATTATGTTTAACAAAATTTTAGTCGCGCTCAATAACAATGAAATGGGACAACAGGTGTTTGCACACGCCTTGAATTTAGCAACTGCAAACAATGCCGAATTGTTATTGTTACAAGTTATTTCACCTTTTGATGATGATTATCTCAATGCTTCGGCTATGGAAACACAAACTCATTATGGGACTTCTCAGACTCATGGTGTGGAATATTATGGGAGTCAATGGCAAAATTTAAAACAAGAGGGAATTGAATTTTTAACACTGCTGAATAATCAAGCGATCGCTAAAGGCATAACGGTAGATTTTACTCAAGAACTCGGCGAACCTAGCCGGATTATATGTGATATTGCCCGCAGTTGGAGGGCGGATTTAATAGTTTTAGGTCGTCGGGGACTGAGTGGATTTAGTGAATTTTTCCTAGGCAGTGTCAGCAATTATGTGTTACATCATGCTCCTTGTTCTGTGTTAACCGTTCAAGGTGTAACTGCTGTGACTACTGATCAACTCGCCACTACATCAGCTACATGAGAGTTTGGCGAGGCTAAAGTCAGCAAATTTGCGGAATTAAATCAGACCGTTACGGTCTTAAATAGAATTGTTGCGTTTTTAAGTCAGAATTGTACTGTTCTAAATGAGAACGTTGCAGTTATAAATGAGAACGTTGCAGTTATAAATGAGAACGTTGTAGTTATAAGTGAGAACATTGCAGTTCTGAATAAGAACGTTGTGGTTGTGAGGCTCAACTTTAAATTTCTCAACTCGAAACCTAAACATACAGCAGATTGGATGTTTATGAGGTACACCAACTAATTGAAAAAAGTAATGATTAATGAGTAAGAAATTTACTTATTACTTATTACTTATTACTTATTACTTATTACTCATGATGTACCTCACTTACTTCAAAAATGTAGAGACGGTGCAATGTTAAGTGTCAAATACCCATCAAGATCATCAATTGATAGCAAGTAGGAATCAATGTATGTCATCCCAGAGCTTACAACAACCATATTTAGCAGCAGAGTTATCAGATCCGCAAACTTTACTGGCTACTTTACGACAATTACGTGAATCTATTTACCTAGAAGGACAAGACTTATTTCATAAATGGCGATCGCAGATTCAACGATTGGCTTTTGTTGATAGTGCTTTAAACTTAGCTTATTACTTAGCGTTACGACGACATGATTTAAGACCCTTACAAGCTGCTTTAATGCCGTGGGGTTTATCTTCTTTGGGACGAATTGAAGCTAGAGTCATGGCCAATTTAGATGCTGTGATTGCTACTTTAGCAGCAGTTTGTCACGAAACAGGATATAGTCATCCACCCTTAGAAGTATTTTTTGATGGCGATCGCCTATTAAAGCAAAATACCGAAGAGTTATTTGGTAAAACTTTAAATCATCGCCGGGTGAGAATCATGGTGACATTACCAACAGAAGCCGCCAGCAATTATGAATTAGTGCGGGATCTCATTCATCAGGGGACGAATTGTGTAAGAATTAACTGCGCCCATGATACCCCGAAAGAATGGTTAAAGATGATTACTCATGTGCGTTTAGCACAAGCAGAAATGGGACGTGCTTGTCAAGTGCTGATGGATTTAAGTGGCCCGAAAATTCGCATTGAATGTGCGATCGCACCCCAAGCCAAACAACGAATTTATCGTGGAGAATCTTTATTATTAACCCATGATTTACCAACTACCATTGGTTCAACTTGTTTCCAGGCTAACTGCACCTTACCAGAAATATTAGATCGCCTAGAAGTTGGTGCTAGCGTATGGATTGATGATGGTCATATTGGTGGTATTGTAGAGGCGATCGCACCGGAGGGAGTATGGTTGAGAATTACCCATACCCGACCGAAAGGCGAAAAAATCCGTCCCGATAAAGGTATTAACTTTCCTTACACAGACTTAAATCTCAGTCCATTAACTGATAAAGATAGACAAGATTTAGACTTTATTGCTGCTAATGCCGATAATATCAATATTATCGGCTATTCTTTTGTCCAAAAGCCAGAAGATATTGAGATATTACAACAAGAATTAGCAGCAAGAATACCTAATCATAATCAAATACCGGCGATCGTTGCCAAGATTGAAACCCCCCTAGCCGTCACCAACCTACCAGAATTAATAGTCCAGGCAGCCGGGAAACAACCCTTTGGCATTATGATTGCCAGAGGAGACTTAGCCGTAGAAATTGGCTACCAACGCCTAGCAGAAATTCAAGAAGAAATTCTCTGGTTATGTGAAGCCGCCCATGTACCAGTAATTTGGGCTACCCAAGTCTTAGAAAACCTCGTGAAAAACGGAATGCCATCACGGGCAGAAATGACAGATGCGGCAATGGCAGAACGGGCGGAGTGTGTAATGTTGAATAAAGGTGCTTATATCGTGGAAGCAGTAGGAATTTTAGACGACGTATTAACTAGAATGCAAGCGCACCAACTGAAAAAAACCCCGCAATTGCGTGCATTGCATTCTTGGTAATGGGGCATGGGGCATGGGGCATGGGGCATGGGGCATGGGGCATGGGGCATGGGGCATGGGCATGGGGGTATCATCCAATGCTTACACTGTTGCCCGAACCCTGTTCACTGTTTATCCATTCTCTCGAAGTTTCTCACACTTTTAATACTTGATCTAGCAAGTTCCGGGCGGGTTGTGCTTTTGTTAGTGCTGCTTGATGGTCGCTGTAAGCACGAACTAAACGAGATAAACTATTTACACCTGCTTTAAGTTGTTCTAATTCTTCACCGGCAACTAGTTCACCATCTAACATCCGCCCAATTAAAGGTTTGATGTCGCCTACGTCTTGCCGAACTTTTTGCAGCTTTTCTAAAGCACTGAGTAAGCTTTTAAGGGAGTTCAATATTTCATCAATATCTTGAACATCTTCTACTGGTTCTGGTGCATCTTCAGTTGTCACCGTATCTTCAATATCTGAAGCCACAGGCAATTCTTCTACAGATGTTTCAGGTTCATGTTTAACCCCAGTTGTTTTTGCCATCAACACTTCCTCAATTTTCCTTAGTTTACCAAAGCAGGGGGGCAGGGGAGCAGGGGAGCAGGGGAGCAGGGGGCAGGGGGCAGGGGGAGACAAGGGAGACAAGGGAGACAAGGGGGACAAGGGAGACAAGGGAGACAAGGGAGACAAGGAAAAAATATTTACCCCAATATGCAATGCCCAATGCCCAATGCCCAATGCCCAATGCCCAATGCCCCATGCCCCATGCCCAATGCCCTAATTACGAATTACAAATTGCGTCACGCTTGCCATTGCTTTCCAGCCTAAAAATTTACCGATGGGTTCTGCCCTTTGAATGGCTATGCGGGTGAAACTGCCGCCTAGTTGTTCATGCCATTTATATAGGGTTTGTTCACCTTCGAGAGTGACGACATTAGCAACTAAAACTCCGCCGGGGCGTAAGGCTTGCCAACAAATGTCAAATAAACCTGCTGCTGTGACTCCACCACCGATAAAGATAGCGTCGGGTTGGGGTAAGTCTTTGAGGGCTGATGGTGCTTTGCCGGTAATGATTTTTAAATTGGGAGTACCCAAAGCGGCGGCATTATCAGCAATATATTGCAGTCTAGTGGCATTTTGCTCAATAGCGATCGCCTGACATCTGGGATGAGTCCGCATCCATTCTATAGATATTGAACCACAGCCTGCGCCGACATCCCAAAGTAATTGTCCTGGTGTGGGTGCGAGGCTTGAAAGAGTCACAGCCCTAACTTCCCGTTTTGTTAACTGTCCATCATGGTGATAAGCGTCGTCTGGTAATCCTGGTAATCTTGATAAAGAAATCACCCCAGGATCTGCAATACAATGTACTGCGATCGCATTTAAATCTGCAATATCTTCTTCCTGCCATGTTGCAGCTGTTCCTGTGATTATCCGTTCATGAACACCGCCCAGGCGTTCTAACACAGTCATCTGACTATCACCAAAACCTCGCTGTCTGAGAATTTCCGCCACCACCCCCGGCGTATCTTTCCCGGCACTCAAAATTAACAATCGCGCACCACTATAAATATAAGATTGCAGCAAAGATGGCGGACGACCGCATAAACTCAAAGTTTCCACTTCAGTTAAAGACCATCCCAACCTAGCACAAGCGAGACTAAAAGCTGACGGTGCAGGAACAATAGTCATTTCCGAAATAGGAATGTGTCGTATCAAAGTAGCCCCCACCCCATAACAGAGAGGATCACCACTAGCCAAAACACACACCGACTTACCGCGACGCTGAATAATTGCCTGTATAGAATCACCAATAGGAGAAGACCAAGATATTTTCTCCCTTTTATCTTCCCTAGACAACATAGCCAAATGGCGATCGCCTCCCACAATTATCTCAGCACCAGCCACCAGAGAACAAGCGATCGCACCCAATCCCGCCAACCCATCCTCACCAACACCAACAACAGCCAGCCACTTTCCCCTCATAACCTCTTCTTAGCTCACCTCCGCGTTAACCTCTGCGTTCCTCTGCGTTTCCACCTGTCTCAAAACCATAATCTTGAAATTTAACTATAAATTTCCTGAAAAGTACCGAGATTAGTGTCAAATGGAATTAATTATATCTACTTAAGTAGTACCGGAAATAGATAATGCACTTACAAAACTTTATCAATCAAATATACAAAACCATCGTTTTTACTTCCCTACCCCTAACATTTGTAGCTGTGATGCCCACCGCAGCGCAAGCAGCCAACTTCAGCAGGATATACGCCTTTGGTGATAGTCTTACCGATACAGGCAACTCCTTTGCCATCATACCAGGCCTGCCTCCCAGTCAGGTTGGCTACTTTAACGGGCGATTTTCTAACGGCCCTATCTGGTTAGATCAACTAGCATCGAAATTAGGCTTACCCGTACCCCCAGTATCTCAACTTGCCGGGGGAAATAGCCCTACAGGAATTAATTTTGCTGTGACTAGTGCCACCACTAGTGATCAGACTACGTTTCCCGTTCCTGGGTTCCCTGAATACGTAGGATTAGCGCAACAAGTTACTCAATTTATACAAGCTAATCCTGTTGCTGATGCTCAAGCACTTTATATATTATGGGCAGGTGCAAACGATTACGTAGGTGGTGGAGTTACAGATCCTAGCCAGCCAGTTGCTAATTTAGTTGGCGCGGTTAATACACTTTATGGTGTTGGCGCACGTAATTTTTTAGTTGCTAATTTACCGCTTTTAGGCAATACACCAATTGCTACCAGTCGAGGTGCAATAGTTTCTGAAGGACTAAATCAATTAAGTTTGGGACATAATTTCTTATTTTCTCAGGCTTTTGGGCAATCTAATCTTAACCAGCCGGGAATTAAGCTCAAAATTTTGGATGCAGGTTCTTTATTTCAACAAGCCATTATTACACCATCAAAGTTTAATTTGACGAATGTCACAGATCCTTGCTTAAAGAACTCTCCTCTACTTAATGATCCTACCTTACCACCACCCGAAATCTGTGACAATCCAGATGAGTATCTATTTTGGGATACCCTGCATCCTAGCAGTGCTACACATAGATTTATTGGCAACCTAGCTTATAAAACATTAGTGCCTGAGCCATCAATGATCTTATCTCAGCTAGCAGTTGGTGCTGTTTTAGGATCTATAGCAGTTCGCAAGGGGAAACAGAAACGGGACTTGCAATTAAAAAAATAATCATCGTCTCGTGTTAAATTACTAGAACTTGAAGTTGGGAAACTCTGGTGAGATTCCGGGACTGTGCCGCAGCTGTAATAAAACAAAAAAGTTTTTAAGTCAGAATGCCAACTTCAAGATAATTCGTAATTCGTAATTCGTAATTAAAGGGTTTGAATCCCCAACTAATTCAATTACTAATTATTTTAAGAGAGCGTCGTCTACTCCCTGCGTCGCACGGGGAAGGAGTGAGAGTTTTGCTGTCCGGTTCTACCCCTTGTCCTGGTTTATTTTATGCCACACCTGCCCAAGATGGAATATTATCGCGGATTAGAATACCAGGGGGCATAATTAATAGTAAACAATGTCAGGCGATCGCAGATATCGCTGATAAATATGGCGGTGGCTACATTGATGTAACTAACCGTGCTAACCTGCAAATTCGAGAAATTCGTCAAGGGATAGATACCGAAGCCCTGCAACAACTCCAGAATTTAGGCATAGGCTCAACCAACACCAGTGTAGACCAAATCCGTAATATCATGACCAGTCCCACGGCTGGCATTGATCCCCAAGAACTAATTGACACCCGCCCCTTTGTTCAAAGCTGGGACAATTATATTAGGCAAAATTCCCAATTATCAGCACTATCACCGAAATTTAGCGTCTGTTTTGATGGTGGTGGATTAATTTCCGTCTGCGATCGCCCCAACGATATCACATTAGCAGCCGTCAGCATAGATAACAAAACCTACTTCCGCCTTTATCTCAGCACAGGCGCACAAAACACACCCCCCACTGACACCGGAATTATCTTACCCCCCGAACAAACCCTATCACTCCTAACCGCCTTAACCGATATTTATCTAACTCACTCTCAAGCAATTAAAACTAATACTCAGCGCAAACCACGACTCAGACAAATAATTAATCACCTCGGCTTAGATAACTATCTCCAACAAGTCAAACAGCAATTACCATTTCCTTTAGAGAGAAAAGACCTAACCCCCCTACCCCCTTCCCTAGTAGGGAAGGGGGAGAAAGAAAAGCATTTCTCCCCTCTCCTTGTAGGAGAGGGGTTGGGGGTGAGGTCAAACAACCAATATCACCACATTGGTATTCATCCCCAAAACCAACCAGAATTATACTACATCGGCATAGTCTTACCCCTAGGTCGCCTAGAGACTTATCAACTCAGGGGTTTAGCTGACTTATCCACAAAATACGGTACTAGAACACTCCGACTCACCCCTTGGCAGAATGTACTCCTAACAGACATTCCCCACCACAGACTTACCGATGTGCAGCAAGCCATCACTGATTTAAACTTAGATACCTCAGCAACTAACATTAAAAGTGCCTTAGTCGCCTGTTCGGGAAATCAGGGGTGTGCATCGGCGGCGACAGATACCAAAACTCATGCCTTAGCATTAGCAGAGTATCTGACATCCCATGTTAACCTAGAACATCCCGTCAATATTCACTTGAGCGGTTGTGATAAATCCTGCGCCCAACATGGTAAAAGTGATATTGCCTTAGTTGGTGTGAGTGGCGATCGCTATCAAGTATATGTGGGAGAGGGTGACACTCAACAAAAATTTGGTCGAGAACTCTATGATGATGTCAGTTTCACCGACTTACCCGCCCTCATGGCACAGATGTTAAATGTGTATCAAAACCAACGTCTAAATCCCCAGGAATCTTTCGGGCAATTTGCCCACCGCTACGCACCCCCACAACTACAACAATTATTCTCTCCTGCCAACTCCATGCCTGACTACATCCGCGATGCCAATGAGATTTACCGTAATTCCTTCGCCATTATTCGCTCAGAAGCTAATCTAGATATACTACCCACAAATGTAGCTAAAGTTGCAGTTAGGCTAATTCATGCCTGTGGAATGACGGATATAGTCACAGACCTAGGATATTCAGCAACAGCAGTACAGTCAGCTAGGAAGGCATTAGCCGCAGGCGCACCCATTTTATGTGATTGTCGCATGGTAGCCGATGGAGTCACCAGGAAACGTCTACAAGCCAATAACCAAGTTATCTGCACCCTCAACGAGCCAGAAGTCCCAGAATTAGCGAAAAAATTGGGTAATACCAGGTCTGCGGCGGCGTTGGAATTATGGCAACCTTACTTAGAGGGGGCAGTAGTCGCCATTGGCAACGCACCCACAGCATTATTTAGATTACTAGAAATGTTAGATCAAGGATGCCCAAAACCAGCAGTGATTTTAGGTTTTCCCGTGGGGTTTGTGGGAGCAGCCGAATCAAAAGCCGCATTGGCAGCAGATAGCCGCAATGTACCATTTTTAACTTTACATGGTCGGCGTGGTGGCAGTGCGATCGCTGCCGCCGCAGTTAACGCCCTCGCCACGGAGGAAGAATAATCATGACAGCCAAAGGTCGTCTTTATGGAGTCGGTGTAGGGCCAGGAGATCCAGAACTATTGACGCTGAAAGCCTTGCGCCTATTGCGTTCGTCCCCTGTAATTGCCTATCAATCAGCCACAGATAAACAGAGCATAGCACGAGCGATCGTTTCCCAATATCTCACAGGCGAACAAATTGAAGTCGCCTATCATCTCCCCCGCGCCTTAGAACCAGAAAAAGCCAAGGATATTTACGACAGAGAAGTTGCACCCATCGCTGAACATTTAGCAGCCGGACGGGATGTAGTGGTACTATGTGAAGGTGATCCGTTTTTCTACGGTTCATTTATGTATGTATTTACACGCCTATCTGAAGAGTATCAAACGGAAGTCGTCCCCGGAGTATCTTCATTAATGGCCTGTGCTGTCTCCTTGGGTGTACCGTTCACCTACTACAACGATATTCTCACAGTTTTACCCGCACCCCTCCCAGCCGAAGAACTCACCACAAAATTACTGACAACCGATGCAGCCGCCATTATGAAACTCGGTCGCCACTTTACCAAGGTGCGAGATATCCTGCATAAATTAGGATTAGCATCACGGGCATTATATATTGAACGGGCAACAAGCGCACAGCAAAGGATTGTACCCATAGATGAGGTTGATCCTGCGGAAGTACCTTATTTTGCCATGATTGTTATACCTAGTAAGAGTCGGCTTTAACTTAATAAAAGCATTATTAAAATAATGGCAACCCAAAACTAGCTAGCTCTCAATTCCTCCCCATCAAATGATCATTTATAGTAATCTTGTACTATTTATTTAAAGTTATGGACTATAATAGTATGTGTATATGCAAATTCTAGTTTGCTATCATATTGAATTTGCGGGTCTGAGCTATGATTAATTGTCTCAATGTGGCTCGCTACTTTATTGCGAGAAGTTACAAAGATGGTATAGAAGCGGACATGACTAATATGAAGGTTCAAAAGCTTCTGTACTATTCACAAAGTTTGCATTTAGCATTGTTTGATGAGCCATTGTTTGATGAAGAAATCCAAGCATGGCGATATGGGCCTGTGTGTCCGCCAGCTTACAGATTTTACAGCGAATTTGAAGCTCAACAATTACCTATACCTAGTCAAGAATTTTTATCCCAGATTCCTCATGAGCAGAAAAAGCTTTTAGCAGAAGTTTGGGAATATTTTGGTGGTTATCATGCTTATCGACTTAGTGGCATGACTCATTTGGAATTTCCTTGGAAGAAAGCGCGTAAGGGTTTACCTGATGATGCTCGTTCAACAGAGCCAATTTTGTTGGAAGATATGAAGGCATTAGGTTGTCAAAAACTTGATTTAATAGAGCGTGAAAATCCTGCTTATGAACTTGTAATGTCTAAAGTGTTGGAAGAAACTTGTAATTCAGAATCCTCAAATCGTATTACTAAAGGAGAAGTCCGTGACTGGCTCAACTCCCTTCTCGATTGAGAAATCTGATAATTTTCAGCGTTCTTTTAAAAAACTTGCAAAGTTTCATGGAACTGGTTTTGTGGAATTAGTCGCCCAGGTTTTGGAAGATTTGCTAGAAGACCCCTATCCCTACAACTCCCGCCAAGAACCTTTACCTGGAAAGATTCGACTACCTGAAGAATGGACATTTCATAAGTTAGAACTGAGATTTTCTAAAGGAGCTTCAGGACAAATTAGATTGATGTATTTGGTTAATGCTAATACCTATACAATCAAGCTTGTTTGGATATATAGTCATGAGCAGTTTACAAAACGTCCTGGTGATGCAGATTTGAAAAGTGTTATTCAAGAAATACTAGACTGCTAAAACTATTAACTAAAATATAAATTCCAAAGCTTAATAACTCTCATGAATAAGGTTGCACCTGCTGTTATAGTCTTAAGTCAAAATAGTGTCGCCCTAGGGCGAAAAATCATCACCGTCTTACCAGGAGCAACACTCTACGGTTTAGCAGGACGCACCTGTGATGTTGATATCAGCTTTACTAATTTCGGTGACACACTCCGGGAATTGTTCGCCGCCGGCACACCTCTAATTGGGATTTGTGCGGCTGGTATTCTCATCAGAACCCTAGCACCCCTAATTTCCGACAAACGCCAAGAACCGCCGGTGTTAGCGGTAGCTGAGGATGGTAGCGCAGTTGTCCCTCTGTTGGGGGGACTAAATGGAGTCAATGATTTAGCACGGCGCATTGCTGAGGTACTAGATACCCAAGCCGCAATTACCACTACAGGGGATATCCGTTTCCGCACTGCCTTGTTATCTCCTCCCCCTGGGTATCATTTAGCTAACCCAGAGGATGCAAAAAAATTTATCTCTGATTTATTAGCAGGGGCGCAGGTAAAGTTAGAAGGAACTGCACCTTGGTTAAGTAATAGTCAGTTACCCATTGACCCCAACGGTGATTTAACTATCCGAGTTACAGAAAAGTGTGTCAGTCCTACAGCTAACTGTTTGGTATATCATCCTAAAAATATTGCGATCGCCATTACTCACCCTGATGTTACTCTAGAGTTAGTACAAACATCACTAGCCAACGCAGACATCGCTAGTGCAGCCATCGCCGGCATATTTGCACCCATCACCATTGCCGCCTATGCAAACATCCACACCATAGCCGATTTCTACGGTGTGCCGATGCGGTTTTTCCGTGAAGAATTAGCAGCAGAAGCATTAGCCTTAACAGCGACAGGTAGAGATGGTAAATTAATTGACTCATTATCGCAGATAGCGATCGCTATGTCTCCCCAACCCCTAGACCCCAAAACCATCGGTCAACCCCAGGGAAAGTTAGCAATTATCGGTACAGGCCCCGGCAGTTCTCAATGGATGTCACCGGAAGTCCAAGAAATTCTCAAATCTGCCACTGACTTAGTAGGCTACAAAACTTATCTAGATTTAGTAGGTTCTCTCGCAGTTGGAAAGCAACGCCATGAGTCAGACAACCGCGAAGAAATTGCACGGGCGACAATGGCCTTAGATTTAGCAGCTACCGGACGCTATGTCGTTGTAGTGTCTTCCGGCGACCCTGGGATATATGCAATGGCTACGGCTGTATTTGAAGTCCTCGACCACCACCACAAACCAGAATGGGACAGTATAGATATTCACGTCGCACCGGGAATTTCCGCTATGCAAGCCGCCGCCGCCGCCGTTGGCGCACCCTTGGGACATGATTTTTGTACGATTTCCTTATCGGACATTTTAAAACCTTGGTCAATTATTACACAACGGATTGCGGCTGCTGCTGAAGCTGACTTTGCTATTGCCTTCTACAATCCTGTTTCCAAAGAACGGACTTGGCAATTAGCTGATGCCAGAGATATTTTACTGCGTTACAGAACCCCCAACACTCCCGTAATTTTAGCCCGAAATCTCGGCAGACCAGGACAGACTG
This sequence comes from Trichormus sp., assembly GCA_050633005.1. Lineage (GTDB taxonomy): Bacteria > Cyanobacteriota > Cyanobacteriia > Cyanobacteriales > Nostocaceae > Trichormus. Next base: position 15,256 of record JBODRP010000107.1, read on the forward strand.
TAAAAGTAATTACCCTTGACCAGTTAGCACCAGATGTTGCAGATATGCGAACAGTGATTATTGTTGGTTCTAGCCAAACTAAAATCATCAACCGCACTGATGGTAGTGTTAGCGTCTATACACCCAGGCGGTATGGCAAATAATATCGTGTTCGGTTAGAGACTTATAATTAAGACTGCAAGGGGGCAGGGGGCAGGGGGAGACAAGGGAGACAAGGGAGACAAGGGAGACAAGGGAGACAAGGGAGACAAGGGAGACA
>JBODRP010000108.1:0-15493 GCA_050633005.1 Trichormus sp.
TGAGACAAGTGTGCACTTAAGTTATTCTAAGGAAAGAAGCTACACCTCTAAAAATTCTAAATATGGGGAGTAGTTGTCCTATGTTTGTTGCAATTTAGTTGCACGTTGAGGGCTATTCACTTGAAATCATTCCTTTCACAAACCAAGCAAACTTACGTTTTAGAAGTGAATTGGCTAGACCGTTGGCAAGTTTATCAACGGTTGCAGGAGTTAGATATCCCCTGTTGGTGTCAAGCTAATGAACCATTGAAAGTTGAAATTACTAGTCCTGTGGCTGCTATTCAGCTTTGGAGTGTGATGCAGCAGTTCACAGCTTCTCGCCAGACTTTAATTTCGCTTTTGAAACTCAATTGGCAAAGCCACTAATGAGTGTTGTGAGCGACTCTACCAACTCAGTCAGGTTAAAAGTTAGTTAAAAATAGGTGAAGCAATATGGGTGTATATCACAGCAAAGAAGTGTCTGAATTTTGTCTTGAGGGCAGATTTATTGATTTTGTTATTAAAGATGGTTATAAGCTCAAAGGCTTGTTAGTAGGAACTTATGACGGTGAATATTATGTGAAACTGGCTAAAAATTTAAGGTATAGTTTTGATTGGCGGTTGCAGCCAGGGACTTGGTTACAAGTGGCTGGGGAAAAAAAGTGCGATCGCAAAAGCGGTAAAGTTGCCCTCAAAGCTGAACGTGTGATGGCGGCTACAGGTCATATTTCTACGCCAACTCAGACAAAAGCACCACAGAAGAAAGCCACAATTTTAATGTGTCAAAAGTCTGATTGCATGAAACGTGGTGGTAAAAGCCTTTGCCAAGCATTAGAAGCAGCATTGAGCGATCGCGGACTAGAAGACCAAGTTACTATTAAAGCGACTGGTTGTATGAAAAACTGCAAAGCTGGGCCGAACATAGTCATGCCTGATAAAACTCGCTACAGCAGGATTCAAGCAGATCAAGTTCCCCTGTTAATGGATAAGCACTTTGCTCGTCGGAATCAAGAACAACAGCCACCAGCAATATCTCAACCCCATTTAAATCCAACTTTTGCTCAAGTTGCAGCAATTTAATGATAAATTTTATTAAAAGGGATTTAGTGTGTTTCCCTTATGCTTGGCTAGAAAATTTGCGAGGAATTTGCAATAGTTAGACTCTTAGTATCTAAAGATATTTTGCAAATTCCTCTTTTGTTGTTGGTAGTCAAGTCCTAGGCAATCACCATCAGGCTACAGCATTTTAATTACAAGATATTGCTGGGGCGATCGCTTGCTTATGATGTGCGGTATCTATAATGGTTGGTGCGTGACGCTATCAGTCTCATGGCTACGTTTATATACTTTCGCAGCGTCACACACCCTACATCTACTACATCTACTACCTCTACATCAAAAATATGTCAGTTGGGTAAGTCCTAGGTTTAAGGAATTACTGCGATACAGTCGATTTCGACTAACACATCCTTGGGTAAGCGGGAGACTTCCACACAAGCACGGGCTGGGGCTGTCGCTTCATCAAAATACTGAGCGTAAACTGCATTCACAGCCGCAAAATCATTCATATCAGCTAAGAATACAGAAGTCTTAACCACATCAGCAAAACTTGCACCACCAGCAGTTAAAATCGCTTGGAGATTAGCCATAACTTGCTGGGTTTGCTCCTTAACATCTCCAGCACCGACAATTTCCCCGGTAGCAGGATTGAGGGCAATTTGTCCAGCTACAAATAACATTTGACCAGAAACTGCGATCGCTTGATTATAAGGCCCTACTGGTGCAGGTGCTTGCTCAGTACGAATAACTTGTTTACTCATATTTCCTCGGTGGTTAATCGGGGACGTATCCCATAATGTCGATAACGCCAATAATCCCGCAAAATGCGATCGTGGTCAAAGCATAAATTACTCGGCACACACCAAGGCTCAAAAATCCCCACATTCTTAGCATCATCCCCAGCTTGGGGTTCTCCTGTAGCGGTTGCTAAAAACACAATGCTAATCGTATGCTGACGCGGATCACGCTTGGGGTCAGAATACACTAAAAATTGTGCAATTAATTCTATCTTTAATCCTATTTCTTCCTCAGCTTCTCGTCGCGCCGCCACTTCCACAGGTTCACCATAATCCACAAAACCCCCAGGAATTGCCCAACCCAAAGGCTCATTGTGTCGCTCAATTAAAATAATCGGTCGATGAGGTCGGTCTATTAATTCAATAATGATATCTACTGTCGGTGCAGGATTTTTGTAATTCATAGTCTATATAATTCGTAATTCGTAATACCCTACGGGAAGGCTAACGCCTACGTAATTCGTAATTAAGATGGCTTGGAAATTTTTGCTCGGCTTCCCAATGCCCAATGCCCCATGCCCCATGCCCAAAATTCCTTCATTTTGAATTTTGAATTTTGAATTTTGAATTGATATGCCCAATTCCCACCAAAAGATAGCTTTGCAACCTGACCTGAGCATGATACATTCGATGGGATCGCTTCCTCCTAGATTTCAAATTAAATATGCCTTTTCCTAGATCCAGTGGCATTTTGCTGCATCCTACCTCTTTCCCTAGTCGTTTTGGGATGGGAGACTTGGGCTTAGAAGCCTATAAGTTTATTGATTTTTTGCGAGACAGTTACCAGCAATACTGGCAAGTTTTACCTTTGGGGCCTACTGGGTATGGTAATTCTCCTTATGCTTCTTATTCAGCAATGGCGGGTAATCATTTACTGATTAGTCCAGAACAATTACAAGAGCAGGGTTTGTTAGCTGAGGAGGACTTTGCTAATCTACCAGAATTTAATGCGGATCAAGTAGATTATGACCGAGTTATCCCCATTAAAATAAATTTATTAAAAACAGCCTGCCAAAATTTCCAAGCCAAAGCCACGCCTTTACAACAAAAGGAATTTGCAGGTTTTTGTGAGAGTAAGGCTTATTGGTTAGATGATTATGCTTTATTTATGGCACTCAAGGATGCTCATAACGGTACAAGTTGGCATACTTGGAAACCAGAACTAGTTAAGCGTGAGCCAGCCGCCATAGAAATGGCGAAACAACAGCTACAGGCTCAGATTTTTTACTACAAGTTTGTTCAGTTTGAATTTTTCCGCCAGTGGTCAGAACTGAAAACTTACGCTAATATGAGCGGCATCCAAATTATTGGGGATATTCCTATCTATGTAGCTCAAGATAGTGCTGATGTGTGGGCGCATCCCGACATCTTTTGTTTGGATGAGGAAACTATGCAGCCTGCACTCATGGCGGGAGTGCCACCAGATTATTTTAGTGCGACTGGTCAATTATGGGGCAACCCGGTTTATAACTGGGAGGAGTTGGAAAAACAAAACTTTAAATGGTGGTTGGGTCGCTTTGAGGCGATGCTGGATTATATAGATGTGATTCGTATTGACCACTTTCGGGGTTTTGAAGCGTTTTGGGCTGTACCACAAGGGGAAGAAACAGCTATCAATGGCGAGTGGATGAAAGCACCTGGAGAAGAGTTGTTTGATACGATTAAACAAAGCTTGGGTAAGCTACCTGTGTTAGCAGAAGACTTGGGGATAATTACGCCAGAGGTGGAGGCGTTGCGAGATAGGTATGAGTTTCCGGGGATGAAGGTTTTACATTTTGCCTTTGGTTCTGATCCCGGCAATCCGTTTTTACCTTTTAATTATGGTCGTAATTTCGTTGTTTATACTGGCACTCATGATAATGACACGACTGTAGGCTGGTTTAATGCAGCCAATGACTACGAAAAACAAAACTTGTTGCTTTATTTAGGTTGTGTCAGCCCGGAAGGGATTCACTGGGATTTAATTAGACTGGCGTTAAGTTCGATCGCCAATCAAGCAATTATTCCTTTACAGGATATTTTGGGTTTGGGAACTGAAGCGCGAATGAATTTTCCCAGTATTGCTGAGGGTAATTGGCAGTGGCGTTATCAATCGGGAGTTTTAAGCACAGAATTAGGCGATCGCCTCAAAAATCTCACTAAACTCTACGGACGCGCCCTCCAAGGGAAATAGGGGTATAAAGAGGAAGTCGGGGACTTCCTCTTCTTGTTTTTATGATTCCGGTTTAACCGCAGCAATTTTAATTTCTTCCTCCTTGCCAAATTCCCCCATTTGCTTGGCTGCTTGCTGATTCACACTCATCAGCACACCACCAGCATTATTAGTTCTCACTGTCAACTGTTCTTGAGCTTTCCAAACCCGATGCGCGCCTTCTGGTAACACTCCTTCAAACTGAGTTTTACCATCAGCTACAACTCGAATCCAAGAAGATGCTTTTAAAGTTACACCAATCTCAACTGATTGAGTATCTTTATTCAGCACAACCCGATTATTGACGGGTAGAGTTGTTGATTTTTGGGATTGAGTCGATTGGTTTTTAACAAAAGTTTCTGGATTATTTGGTTGAGGATCAGTATTATTAGCTCTTAAGGCAGCATGATTCAATACATGAGATAAACTGCTGACAGAACAGATAATCAAGAATATATACAGTAAATAAAGATGTATGGGACGTAATAAACCCATTGATCTTGATGGGTTCAGCGTACTAGGGGAAGTCTGGACAGTCTCAAAACTCACAGGAAATTGACTGGCAAATTCTACACCTTTGAAACCGACTGCATCCGCAAATTGCCTAATTAGGCCTTGAATATAAATTGGTTCTGGTAAATCATTTAAGTTCCCTTCTTCAATGGCCTGTAGCAGTCGCCGAGGGATTCTAGTTAATGCCACCATTTCGTCTAGAGATAGACCTTTTTCTTGACGAGAAGCCCACAACTGTGCGCCGATTTCTCTGAGTTTTTCGGCTCTTTGTTCTTCTATAGAAAGTTGTGGTTGTTCATGATTTTTTCGTTTTAGCCATTTCATGTTTTTGTAATCTCCTTACCTCAGCTGAATCATTAATAGGTATGTGTTGTGTCTGATTTTGCAAGCAGCGAATTTCTGCATCTTGGAGAACACGATATTCACCCTCTTTTAATAGAGGTGTGTTTGATGTTTGTAAGTGAATTGAACCTATAGCAATTCGATGTAGCTGAACTACGGGATATCCCAATTGTTCAGCTACACGGCGAATTTGGCGGTTTCTACCCTCCTTGAGAACAATTTCTAAACGACTATTGTCAGCAAATCTTTCTAGCAAACTTACCTCGGCTGGGCGGGTAATTTTCCCATCTAACAGCACACCTCTGCGCCACTTGTCTAGCACTGCTTTTGAGGGATGACCTTTGACTACAACTTGATAAGTCTTAGGAATACTATGACGAGGATGGGTCAGTCTATATGTCAATTCTCCATCATTAGTGAGTATTAATGCACCTGAAGAATAGGCATCTAGACGACCTACAGGATGAATACCCGTACCTTTACGTAATTGTTGAGGTAATAAGTCCAGAACCGTTGTTCTACCTTGGGGATCGTGGCAGGTGGAAACTACTCCTAGCGGTTTGTTGAGTAAGACATACACTAGGGGTGGACGATGATGCGCCACTATCGGCTGATCGTCAACTGTAATCTTATCTTTTTCCGGGTCAACTTTTTGTCCTATTTGTGCCAATACACCATTAATCCGCACACGCGATCGCCGAATCATTTCCTCAGCTTCTCGCCGTGAGGCCACACCTAATTCAGATAGAACTTTTTGCAACCTGGCTTCCATGTAGAAATTACGGATACTAAGCTAATGGTCTAGATAATAATCATCATATTGGCATTTTCTATGAGGTAGCCATAAATGCTACAGTTAATGCTTGTTTCAATTAAGTTGATACTAAGCAAATACCCATTTATCGGAAAAAGTTAGGTTGAAAACCTCGCCCCTAGTGGGCGAAAAAATCCTTGTTTCGCAAGGTAGGTAGAAACCCCACCCCTTGTGGGTGGCTGTCTTTAATTTTGAATTTTGAATTTTGAATTTTGAATTGATTTAGAGTGGTTAAATGCCAGAACCAAATCCCCAAAACAGACCTTTCCGCAAAATACGCATCGTTACTAACGTCCTCAAGACAGCATTAAAGCTCTGGTTAAGGGCGCAAGTCAGCCAAGTCTCTCAGCTAGAAGTGGAGATCAAAGCAAGCGATCGCCAGCTGCTTTCCGGCTGTATTCCTGGGGTTGCCATATTAGCCAATCATGCTGTATATCAAGGTCTCCATATTACCCACATTAAACTAGCAGCAGAGAATATTCAAATCAATATAGGTCAAATACTGAAAGGTCAGCCTTTGCAACTGTTACACGTAGTCCCAGTAGTAGGCGAATTGACCATAGAGGAAAAGGATTTAAATGCTTCCCTCTCATCTCAACTGTTATCAACTGCTTTAAATGATTTACTGGTTAAACTTTTACCAGAATATTGTCCCAAATCCAAGCCTATTGTTTGGCAAAACATTATCTTAGACAATCAAAAAATCACACTGATGGCTATCCTACCATCTACTAGTGAACCTATACCCCTAGAAATTAGTTTCTCCTTAAAATTGCTGAGTGGGCAAGAGTTGCAAATCTCAGAACTGCAAGTCAAACCAAATGCGATCGCCAAGTTAGAAAGTAGTCAAAGTTACAATTTCCATCTTGGCTCAGATGTTGATCTCCAAGAACTGACGTTGATCCCCGGTAAATTAGTTTGTCAGGGACGACTTAACGTCAATCCGTGATTGGGCATGGGGTATGGGGTATGGGGCATGGGGTATGGGGCATTGAGAAGCCAAGAAAAAATTTTCACGCCATCCTAATTACGAATTAAGTAGCTTGCTTCCGCGTAGCCGTATTACGAATTACGTAAAGCCTGCGGCATAGCTGCGCTTAGAGCGTAGCGGGGGGGAGCATCGTTACGAATTACGAATTACCCAACACTGGCAAAATCAGGGTGACAAAATAGTAAACCAAAGGAGCGGTGAAGATATAACTATCGGTGCGGTCTAAAATTCCACCATGTCCGGGAATTAATTGGCCGGAATCTTTAACACCCGCATCACGCTTGAGCATTGATTCTGTGAGATCGCCCAACAGACTAGCCAGTCCAATCAGTAAGCCTAGGGTGATACCTGTAACCAAAAATTGCGGTAATTGTAAATAATAAGACCCAACTAGGGCAACAACCAAACTAGCACTGATCCCAAAGACAGCACCTTCTACAGTTTTCTTGGGGCTAATATCAGAGAGGCGAGTTTTACCAAAAAATTTACCAATAGTGTACGCGCCAATATCCGCAGCCCAAATACACAAAAACGTGAGAATTGTGATTGTCAAACCTTGTGGGAGAGCAGCAAAATTCTTCTCTCCAAAAATATCTGTCCATGTTGCCGGCCAATAACCGCCTAGAGGTAAATTACTGATATCTACGCTACCTATTGTACGTAAACGCACCCAGTAACTAGGTAAATACCCTACATAAAAAAGCCCCATAATTGAAGCTGAAACATCAGCGATGGTGGCCATTTTGGGCTGAAACAGTAAGTAAAAACAAATGAATGTGCCAGCGATGGGCATGACAGCATCAGCTAAAGTAGCATCAATTGTAGAAATCGCTAGTAAAACTAAACTGAGGAATAGGGTAGTTTTGGCTGCTGGTAAAATGCCTCTGGTTCGGACTAAATCAAAATATTCCTGTTGTCCTAAAAAAACCACAACACCAAGCATGATAGTAAAGTACCACCCCCCCAACAGGACAGCACCTAAAGCAAGAGCGATCGCAACAATTCCACTAATAATCCGAGACCAAGGCATAGAAGTATTTAATATTGGATGGGGGGACTGGGGCTAATCAATTCAAAATACCCTTCGGGAAGGCTTGCGCCTACAAAATTCAAAATTCAAAATTAAAGAATTTTGGGCATGGGGCATTGGGCATTGGAGACTGGCGACTGGGGACTGGGGTAACTAAAGTATTAGATCAATATACTGAATTTTCTCGCCTCTAATCGCTAATCCCTAATCCCTAATCCCTAATACCCAATTCTCGATCCCCAATCTCTAGTCTAGTTTCTCACCACTGAGGATAAAAATGGGATCAACTGCGGCGAAGGTTTGAGAAAAACCCCGTGTCTCCAAACGGTTAACGGCAGACTGTACAACTTCGATGTTCCTCGCCTGCAACTGGGAAAAACTCTGAGAAACTGCATACAAACTTTCGAGGTTAGCAGCTGTGGCTACTACTCTTCCTGTTGATGGTAAATAACTCCACACTGCTTGCAAAATATCTTGGATGGGTCGCCCCCCCTCAATACAAATACGATGGGGAGTAACTTTTAATTCATTTAAACATTCTGGTGCGCTACCTTCAATCACTTCTACATTTTTTACCCCAAAGCGATCGCAATTACGCTTAATTAAGTTAGCCACTTCTTCATCCCGTTCGACGGCGATAATTTGTCCTTTGGGACATAATAGCCCCACTTCTACAGGAATTGTTCCTGTACCCGCGCCAATATCCCACAATACAGAATCAGGTTCTAACCGCAGCTGGGAAATTAATAACAACCTAATTTCTCGCTGACTAAAGGGGATTCCTGGCAAATGCTCGAACATTTCATCAGGAATGCCAGGAGTAACATAAGGCCAAAGTTCGGAGGGCATAGGGATACAGAATTATACTATTAGAAGGGCTAATCAATTCAAAATCCAAAATTAAATGATTGGGGAAATATTCAACGGTCGCTACGAGATTGAACAACAGTTAGGCAAAAAAGCAGGGCGGCGGACGCTACTGGCTAAAGATGTGGTGACAGGTGAGTTGGTAGTTGTCAAATTACTAGCTTTTAGTAGTGATTTTGAATGGGATGATCTTAAACTGTTTGAGCGTGAGGCAGAAACTCTCAAATCTTTGTCACATCCCTTGATTCCAAGATATGTGGATTATTTTGAAGTTAATACACCAAACATCAAAGGTTTTGCCCTAGTACAGAGTTATATCCCAGCCCAAACTTTAGAGCAATGCTTACAATCTGGCAGAACTTTTACTGAAACTGAAGTTAAACAAGTAGCTAAAGCAGTATTAGAAATACTTATATATTTACATGAACTATATCCCCCTGTAATTCACCGTGATCTTAAGCCTAGCAATATTTTATTGGGGGAGCGTTCTGGTAATAGCGTTGGTCAAGTTTATCTGGTAGATTTCGGCTCAGTTCAGACTGTTTTGGCAACAGAAGGGGGAACAAGAACTGTAGTCGGAACTTACGGTTATATGCCACCAGAACAATTTGGTGGTCGTACTGTTACTTCTTCCGACCTGTATAGTTTAGGTGCGACGTTAATTTACTTAGTTACGGGTACTCATCCGGCTGATTTACCCCAAAAGGATTTTCGGATTCAGTTTGAGTCTGTAGTAGGGTTGAGTTCAGGTTTCACACGCTGGCTGAAGGTGATGGTTGAACCTCAATTAGAAGGGCGGTTTAATTCTGCTAGGGTTGCACTCCAAGCTTTAGAGGAGTCAAAAGCACCAACCAATATTAGTAGTAGTTTACTGATTACTCAACCAGTTGGCAGCAGAATTAAGCTGACAAAGAATTGGCAGAGGCTAGAAATTTTTATTCCTCCCCTGGGTTTTCAGCCGTCGATGGTATTTACAGGATTATTTGCGATCGCCTGGAATGCTTTTATTTTATTTTGGACTATTGGCGCGCTCTCAGCACCTTTTCCTGTCAATCTGCCCTTTGCCTTATTCTCACTACCTTTTTGGGGTGTGGGCAGTTTTATGGTTTACACTTTGTTACTTAATTTATTTGGACACATCTGCTTACATCTAGATGACCAAAAAATTACCTTTTCTCAAGAACTATTTGGTTTTAAATTTTATCGTCCCCGTCCCGCCCCTAGAAGCAGCATCAGCAAATTAGTTTATACCAAAAAACATTGGACTAAAGATGCTGAAGGTAGTCGTACTGAAGTACCAGCACAATTAGAAATTTGGGCAGGTGTACAAAAATATCAACTTGGTAATAGCAGTGCCATTCAATCGGAAGCAGAACTAGAATGGTTAGCCCATGAATTAAGCGATTGGCTTGGTATTCCTATTCACAGAGAATAAAAAAACCACTGCTTCATTATGGATTTTTTAACCTTTGCCATAGGTTTAAGGTTTATTATTTACCCACAAGCCCAGAATCATTAGAGGAATTTGATATGTTTGGACTAGGATGGCCGGAAGTAGCGATCATCGCCGTTGTAGCTATAGTAATTTTCGGGCCGAAAAAAATTCCCGAACTGGGAAACGCACTAGGTAAAACCCTACGAGGTTTTAAAGAGGAACTAAACAATCCTAGCGAAGATACCAACCCGGAACACGAAGAAAAATAAAATTTTTAAACTGCCAACTCAGCAACAGTCAATAGTAGAGATGGGCAAAATTGCATCTCTACTATCAACTACAGCAAAGTATTAATTACAGAATTAGATGCTATGCCATTTTGGTTATCGACAATGGGGGAGTGAATATTTTGTGGCTGAATATCTTCTGCTACTACACCACGTAGCTTAATCAGTTTAATGGCGCGGGTGACACTCTCTGGTAGAATTACCACCAAACCTTTGTCGGGGGCCATGTCTAAGCCTCGATTAATTGCTTGGGTTTCATCCAAAATTGATTCATAACGGGCATCGGGTTTAACTTGGGTGATGCCTTTGGTAATCAACTCGGAGGCTGATCCCCTTGGTCTACCCCTGGTATCATCGTCTTCTTTGACAATGATGTAGTCAAAAATTTCGGCGGCTAGTTTACCTAGTGTGACAAAATCTTCGTCACGGCGATCGCCCGGGCCACCAACTACGCCAATCCGTTGTCCGGTTGTCCAGTTGCGGACGAAAGCCCCCAAAGCTTCATAACTGGCGGGATTATGAGCATAGTCTACTAAGGCGTGGTAGTTGCCCAAGTTAAACAGGTTCATCCGTCCTGGTGTTTGACTCACCGAAGCCCGGAAGGTTTTCAAACCTGCTCGAATTTGCTCTATGGTGACGTTTTGGACAAAGGCTGCCAAACTCGCAGCTAAGGCGTTGGCAATCATGAACGGCGCACGGCCACCCATTGTTAGGGGAATATTTTCTGCCCTTTCAATGCGATGTGTCCAATCACCTTTAACAATTGACAGATAGCCATTTTCATAAACTGCGGCTACTCCTCCCTTTTGGATGTGCTGCTGCACAAGTTCCGAACTGGGATTCATGGTGAAGTAAGCAATGTTGGCTTTGGTTTTTTCTGCCATTGCGGCAACACGGCGATCGTCGGCATTGAGTACTACATAACCATCAGGAAACACCGCTTCTGCGACGACGCTCTTGAGGTTAGCTAACTGCTCAATGGTGTCAATGTCACCAATACCCAAGTGATCTGCTGCTACATTTAATACTACCCCCACGTTAGCAGATTCAAACCCCAAACCAGAGCGTAAAATTCCTCCACGGGCTGTTTCTAATACTGCGACTTCTACTGTGGGGTCTTGCAGAATGAGGTGCGCGCTTTGTGGCCCTGTATTGTCGCCAGATTCTACTAAGTAATCCCCGATATAAGTACCATCGGTAGTGGTATAACCTACTACTTTTCCTGTCTGCTTATAGATATGAGCTAGGAGACGGGTAGTTGTGGTTTTGCCGTTAGTGCCTGTGACGCTAAGGATAGGAATACGGCTAGATTGTTCATTGGGGAACAACATATCCATGACTGCACCAGCCACATTTCTGGGAATGCCTTGGCTGGGGGCTACGTGCATTCTAAACCCAGGGGCAGCGTTAACTTCCACAATTACCCCATCTAATTCTCGCAAGGGACGGCTAATGTCAGAGGTGACGATATCTAGTCCGGCGATATCTAAACCAATAATCTTTACTACCCTTTGGGCTAACCAAATGTTTTCCGGGTGAATTTCGTCTGTACGGTCTACAGCTATACCACCTGTACTTAAGTTAGCAGTTGCCCTTAAATAACAAATTGTGCCTTTCGGTGGCACACTGTTGAGGGTGTAACCTTGCCTTTCTAGTAATTGGTAACTAGTGCGGTCTAGTTCAATTTTGGTGAGGATGTTATCATGTCCCTCACCACGGTTGGGGTCTTGGTTGGTTTCTTCAACGAGTTGTGCAATTGTGGATCTGCCATTACCAACCACATGGGCTGGTACACGCTCGGCAACTGCGACTACTTTACCATCTACGACTAATACCCTATGGTCGCGCCCAACGTAATACCTTTCGACAATAATGGAACGGGAGACTTGTCTGGCGGATTCGTAGGCTGCCTCGGCTTCTTCCCAATTTCTAATATCAATAGTGATACCACGGCCATGATTGCCATCTAGGGGCTTAATCACGATGGGATAACCACCGACGTATTCAATGGCTTCTTCCAGGTCATCTAAGAAATTAATGACTGTACCTCTAGGCACTGGTACGCCAGATGCGGCTAAGATGCGTTTGGTGGCTTCTTTGTCGCAGGCTAACTCTACGCCTAAAATGCCAGTCTTTTGGGTCATGGTGGCTTGCATCCGCTTTTGATTCACGCCGTAGCCGAGTTGAATCAAAAAGCGTGCGCTCAGTTGCATCCAGGGGATGCCACGTTTTTCAGCTTCTTTGACAATAGCTTCGGTGGAAGGGCCGAGAGAAGCATCACGCCATAGGTCTTTGAGGTCTTGGATATCTTGCTCTAGTTCTGCCTTGGGGTATCTGCCGCGATCTACAATACTTTGGCACAACCTGACGGCAGCTCTGCCAGCATAACGCCCGGCTTCCTCGTTTAAATACTCAATCACTACCTGGTAGATTCCAGGTGTAGCAGTTTCACGGGTGCGGCCAAAGCCAACGTGCATTCCTGCTAGTTCTTGGAGTTCTAGGGCTACGTGTTCGACGATGTGACCCATCATCGTGCCTTCTCGCACTCTCATTAGAAAGCCACCACGACAGCCAGGTGAGCAGTAGTGACCTTCCAGACTCGGCAGTGCCTCTACCAATCCTTCATAAAAACCGGGTATTTCATTTGAGGGGGTCTCGGCAAGGTTCTCTAAGTCGAGGCGCATGACGATCAGCTTGTGGCGTCGAATGCTCCAGTAATTTGGGCCGCGTAAGGTCTGGATCTTGAGGATTCTCATGGGAATAGGTAGATGGAGATTCGGAACCAAAATTCTAGTTTCTAACTGGAATTGACCGCTAAACTGTTCTTTCCAAACAGTTTTTTCTTCTTACATAGTATTTCAATGATTTTTCTACAGCCAAGAATAGCAGGCGATCAATTCAGTCTAACCTCAGGTACTCTATTCCGTCAGCTGGAGATGCGGTGTACCGCAGGCAATACAGTCCTTTGGTACAGGTGAAAGCGATCGCCATAGCTGAGGATATGCAGACGTAAGTTATGCACGGTTAACGGTTCATTTGCGCCCACATGGGGTTCGTTGGTGTGGGTGAGTTCGGTGGGATCGACAATGGTGACACTGCCTTTACCCATTACCTGTAGCCAGCCATCACGTTCAAATACAGCACAAGTATCTTCATCGATGCCAATTCCTAGTCTATCGGGATGGGCAGCAACTGCACTAATTAAACGACCCATCCGATTGCGATTGTGGAAATGTTGGTCAACAATGACTTCAGGAATTAATCCCAAACCCGTTGCCATATCGACTAGGGAACGATTTGGCGTTTCACCACTACCCCCACCAGCAATCATGTGATGACCCATCACGGCTGCTCCTGCACTTGTGCCTGCTAGAGTTAGTTGTCCACCTCTTACCCGCTTGCGGATAATTTCCATCGCTGATGTATCAGATAATACACCACACAGGCGCAGTTGGTCGCCCCCTGTCAAAAATACCCCGCTACAGGCTTCTAGGGATTCTTTAACATGGGAAGATTCGCACTGTTCCCGTTCACGAATGTCTAAAATCTCCACCTTTTCAGCACCCATTTCTTCAAAAATCCGGATATACCGACCACCGATAATCGCGGGTTCGCGGGAAGCGGATGGAATAATTGTAATATAGGCCTTACTTGCACCAGAACGTCCAAAAAAAGTTCTGAGGATTTCTCGTCCATGAACTTTATCTTCTGCGCCTCCGATTACCAGAACGGCGGTTTTTGTTGCTTGGGGTGTCCTCATTTCCAGCGATTTAGCTTTTAATTCCGGCATTGTGTTTCTCCTGTCAACAACTTCAGGTGAATGTAACAAGGTTTGAGAGCCTGATCGTTTCTGGATTTTGCTTGACTGAGGACACCAGATTCGACTCACCATAAGCCTCATGATTTTGGTGTTCTTGGGTGTTCCTCAAAGCCAGCACCTTGTTTTCCACCTGTCCACTTTTTCCAGACTGGCTCAATTGTGCTTAAGGGCTGTGTTCCCCTCTGGCGTTGGGGATTAGGTTTCCCCTCTGGGTTTGGAGTGAGCAGGTCTTTACACACATTTTCTGAGGCTGGACTGATGCATCCTGGAAGTTGTTAACCTGGTTGAGATTATTTATTTAAACTAGTTGTGACAATATTTAAACATAAATTAAGTAACTAGAAAAATTTTTGAGTCTAGCAAAAATCAAGAGTTCTAACACTTTCAGATACTATTGATAAAGCCTATATGTAGTTTTAACCTACAATTGCTGCTTGTGTTTGATAGACATTCATTATTTAGATTAGTGTTCTTGAATACGAATTACTGTGCGTTTTGATATAGTTACACTTTTTCCTGACTGTTTTACCTCAGTTCTCTATTCTGGGCTGTTAGGTAAAGCCTTGGCTAAACAAATTGCCCAAGTAAACCTAGCTAATCCTAGAGACTTTACTACCGACAAGCACCGCAAGGTAGATGACGAACCCTATGGTGGTGGTGTAGGGATGCTCATGAAACCAGAACCAATCTTCCGGGCTGTAGAATCATTACCAGTTTTACCACGCCGCGAGATTATTTTGATGAGTCCCCAAGGACAAACGATAAATCAACCCCTATTACGAGAATTAGCCAGCAATTACGACCAATTAGTAGTGATTTGCGGGCATTACGAAGGGGTAGATGATCGGGTACTGCATCTTGTCACCCGTGAAGTTTCTTTGGGGGATTTTATCCTTACAGGGGGAGAAATCCCAGCGATGGCGTTGATTAATGGTGTGGTGCGTCTCCTACCGGGAACTGTCGCCAAAACCGAATCCTTAACCGCCGAGAGTTTTGAAGAAGAATTACTCGATTATCCTCAATACACCCGTCCCGCCGACTTTCGCGGTTGGAAAGTCCCTGATGTCTTATTATCAGGGAATCATGCTGCCATCGCTAAATGGCGTTATGAACAACAAATTCAAAGAACCCGCGATCGCCGTCCTGATTTGCTCTCTAAATGGCAACAGGGGAGGCAGGGGGCAGGGAGTGGGGAGCAGGGAGCAGGGAGCGGGGAGCAGGGAGCAGGGGGCAGGGAGCAGGGAGCAGGGGGAGACAAGGGAGACAAGGGAGAGAATGATTCTTGAATTTTGCATTTTTTTGCCCAATGCCCCATGCCCAATGCCCCATGCCCCATGCCCCATGCCCCATGCCCCATGCCCCATGCCC
>JBODRP010000109.1:0-15489 GCA_050633005.1 Trichormus sp.
TTAAGGTTTCAAGGTTGAAGGAGAGAGCAACATCCCCGATATTCCCATCTATAACGGACTGATCTTTATCTGTCGCCGATTGAAGAGATGTGGCCATGTAATTTATTTTCCTTCGGTTGGATATGCGCCTGGATTTGACTCTAGACAAAATGTTTTACATAAATATAAATAAATTATTAAATTTTTCAAAAATGTCTTCTACAACACATTTAATATGAATCTTTCGTGAAGAGGTATGCTTGAGACGAATATAAATAAATCATTAAACTGTTCAACACGAACGTTTTCCAGGATAAGTTCAATATGAATTTTTCATGAAGAGATGTGATTTAAATATGAAATTGCGTTCCCTCTGTTGTATTTTTCCACCGTGTATACAGAATTTTTTTGTAAAAAGAACAACAAGAAACTCCGCATAAGTATATACTCGTGCGGAGTGTAGTTTAAAAAGTTTATGGGTTTAAACGGTTGAAGTAGTAACTGTTTTAGCGGGATAAGTGTTTTTAATTGCACTCCAGTTGCTAGCAATTGGCATTCGCCAGCCTGTACCAAAGGCGCGGTCGGTGATTTTTAGTCCTGGGGGTGCTTGTCGGCGTTTAAATTCTGCCCGTGCTAACATTTGGATGATTTTTTCGACGACTGTAGAATCATGTCCGGCGGCGACGATTTGGGGTACTGATTGATGTTCATTAATTAGGCGTTGTAGAATATCGTCTAAAATTTCGTAGGGTGGTAGGGAGTCTTGATCAACTTGTCCGGGTTTGAGTTCTGCGCTTGGTGCTTTGGTGATGACGTTTTGGGGAATGATTTCGCTGTTGTGGTTTAGCCAGTTGCAGAGTGAATAAACACGGGTTTTGGGAACGTCTGCAATGACTGCTAACCCGCCATTCATGTCACCGTAGAGGGTGCAGTAACCCACTGCCATTTCGGATTTATTGCCGGTGGATAATAAAAGATAGCCAAATTTATTGGCGATCGCCATTAATAAATTACCGCGAATCCGGGATTGAATATTTTCCTCAGCAATACCAAACTCTGTGCCTGCAAACAAATCAGCCAAGCTGTTGTCAAAACTCTGCATTAACTCCCCTATGGGTATGGTTTGGGTTTGTATCCCCAAATTTTTCGCTAATGCTAAAGCGTCGGTGATGGAATGTGGGGAACTATAGGGGGAAGGCATCAGTACACCGAGGACATTTTCTTTACCTAGGGCTGCGGTAGCGATCGCTGCTACTAATGAGGAATCTATCCCGCCACTTAACCCCAATATTACCTTAGAAAAACGGCATTTTTGGGCATAATCCCGCACTCCCAAAACTAAGGCGTGCCAAATTTCTTCCTCTTCTGAGGTGTATGCTGGCACAACAGCACTTAATTGTAAATCTCGTTTATCTGTATCAAATTCTACTGTAACTAAATCGTTAGTAAAACCACTGGCGCGACATATCACTTCACCTTGACGATTGACAGCAAAGCTACAACCATCAAAAATTAAATCGTCGTTACCGCCAACTTGGTTAGTATAAATTATCGGTTGCTGGAAACGCACCGCACTATGTTTGAGCATTTCTTCCCGACTGCGTTGTTTACCGACGGTGTAGGGAGACGCAGATAAATTGACAATTAAATCTACACCCAAAATTGATAAATCAGCGATGGGATTAGCAGCATAATTGCGTTTGCCCCAAAACTCCTCATCGTTCCATAAATCTTCGCAAATTGTTACGCCAATATCAATATTATCTAGGGTGAAATAGTTAGCTTGCAGTCCAGGTTCAAAATAACGATTTTCATCAAATACATCATAAGTTGGTAATAATCGCTTATGAAAAAATTGTTTTATCTTACCATTTTCTAATAAAGCAATACTGTTATATAAAGTTTTACCGCCTGTAATATGGGCTTGTAAATTTTGTTGGACTGTCCCAACTAACACAGCTAAATTACTAGGTAAATCCCTAGCTAATTGCTGTAAAGTCATATTCATAGCGTCCACAAAACTAGGATTTAATAATAAATCTCTAGGAGGATAACCACATAAAGAAAGTTCAGGAGTTAACAACAGCCGCGCCCCTTGTTGAACAGCCTGCTGTGCCATCTCCAGAATTTTTTGAGCATTACCAGACAAGTCACCAATTATAGGATTAAGTTGAGCGATCGCAATTTTCATAGTTTAGTTATTAGGGCATTGGGCATTGGGAATGGGGAATGGGGCATCCCTTCTCTGCGAGAGGCTGCGCCAACGGCTTCGCTCAGGGCAAGTGGGCATTGGGCATTGGGCAGAAAAGAGTCAAAAATCAAAAATTCTTTAATTTTGAATTTTGAATTTTGAATTTTGAATTTATTTGCCCCTATACCCCCTTAAATAAACACTAAAGGTTTATCTTTAAAGGGTGCAAATGCTGCGGCATCAAATTTATATAAACTGGCGGGACGGCCTGCACCCCGTGATACTTTGATGCCTGTATCAGATAAAAATCCTAACTTGAGGAGACGCGCCCGAAAATTAGAATAATCAGAAAAGTTATCGCCTAAAACTGTGGTGTATAACTGATATAAATCATTTAATGTAAACATTTCGGGCAATACGTCAAAAGCTACGGGACTATACTCTAATTTATTGCGTAACCTTCTATGTCCATAAGCCAAAATTTCATGATGATCAAAAGCTAATTTTGGCACTTGTTTGACTGGATACCAAGCAATACCAGTTACACCATCAGCAATTAATTCTGCTTCTTCAAATCTCACCAGGGCAAAATAACTTACTGATAAATAACGCACGCCATAACTACCAGTTTCTTCCCTGGGGTCACGCTCTGGGCCACCAAAGGTGTACAACTGTTCTAAATAAAGATTATTTACCTTAATTTTCTCCGCCATAATGCGATAGGCAGCATCTTCTAAAGACTCTCCTTGACGTACTAAAGTACCGGGAAGACTCCATTGATTTAAAAATGGTTCTTGCTGTCGCATTACTAAGAGAACTAAGAGGCGATTCTGTACAGTATCTACAGAAAAAATTACATTATCAACACCTACTTTGAAATCAGCCAAAGGTTGTTGATTTAGCGGAGTTGAAATTTTTTTGTGGTTGCGTCCGGGCATTTGTACAAATGCTGTTGATTAATATAAGCAGCGATAGGGGGAATAAGGGCTTCAGTGTTTCCATGTTCACGATAGGCTGTGGAGGATACATCTAAACCAGTTAAACTGGCGATCGCAATTTTTCCTCCCAGTGCTTCCACGGCTTCTAAGCTAGACTGATCTATCTCATATCCCGGTCGTGGCACAATCAACAATTGCACTTGCTGTAATAATTCTTCAATTCGATACCAGCGTGGTAACTGATGCAGTAAATCTGAACCAATTACTAAGGTGTAATCAGTATCCTCACCCCACCGCAGTTTAGCTTTATACAATGTTTCCAAGGTTCTAAAGCTACTCAATTCCTGTTCTAAAGCGATATTTTGTTTGGGGGCTTCTATATCTGTAATCAACAACCGCAGCATTGCCGCCCGATGGGCTAACAGTGTTTGGTGGGATTTAAAAGGATTATCAGCAGCCCAAACCGCCACCCAATCATAACGTTCAGACAACCACCGCAGAATCTTTTGATGTCCTGCGGTTGGGGGATCGGCACTAGTACCAAATAAAGCGATTTTTTTCATAGGTATTGGGAATTGGGAATTGGGCATGGGGCATGGGGCATTGGGCAGAAAAGAGTCAAAAATCAAAAATTCTTTAATTTTGAATTTTGAATTTTGAATTTATTTGCCCCTACACCCCCACTTCCTTAATCAACTCTGCCAACGTGGGTGAAATTTCCACATTTAAGGCAATAGGATGCTCTAGTTGTCTGGTTTTTTCTGGTAAACTTGCTACGGAAGCGGCTGTACGTTGGCGAATTGCGGCTAAGGTTTCTGGTGGTTGCAATCTTTGACCTTCTTTCACGACTAATTGCAATAAGGGTTTTTCTGTAGAGAGGGGAGTGTCTGTAATTAATCCCAATCTGTCGGCTTTGATTTGGCTGCCTGTAAATGACCGAAAAACTTGTTTGCGTCCTGGATAGGTGGTTTTACCAGTGGATTTTTTCATGACGGGGATACCGTCAATTTCTACGAGTTTATAAACTCCGTTGACTGGTGTACCTGTAACTAATTTCGTTCCTAGTCCGTAGCCATCTATTTCTGCTCCGGCGGCTTTGAGTCTGGCGATTTCCCACTCGTCTAAGTCGCCGCTAGCAAAAATTGTCACACCGGGAAGGAGCGATCGCACTTGTTGTGATAAATTTACTAAATCTCCAGAGTCTAGCCTTACCCCTGTTAATTCCATCTCTCCGGCATTGACTTTTTCTGCTAGGTGTTGCGCCGCCGCCACGGTATCATAGGTATCAATTAATAACGGCGCACCGGGAAAATAACGATGAAATGCGGTAAAGGCTTGTTCCTCACTTCCTTCCATAGCTGACAATGCCATAACTAAGGCGTGAGCCATCGTACCACTAGGTTGTTCCCCTAGTTGTAATGCCGCCAACACATTGGAAGTAGAGTCTAAACCCCCGGCTAATGCTGCCCGTGCTGCCCACAATGAGGCTTGGGGACTAAATGCCCTTCTTGTACCAAATTCCAGCAATCTGGCGTTATTTCCTGCAATGTCCCGCAGCCGTGCGGCTTTGGTAGCTATCAGGGTTTGGTAGTTGAGGGTATTTAATAGATAGGTTTCGACTAATTGCGCTTGCCATAGGGGAGCTTCTACCCTTAATAATGGCTCGTTAGCAAAGACAGCTGTCCCTTCTGGTACTGCCCACACATCCCCAGTAAACCGTCCTTCTGCCAGCAATGACCAAAAGCGATCGCCAACTTGGGCAAAAATCCCTGTGGCTTGTAAGGCGGCTATCTGTTCAGGGCTAAAACGCAGATTTTCTAAATATTCCAATGCTTGCGCCAAGCCCATCGCAATTAAATAGCCAAAACCTTCAGGCGATCGCCTCACGAATAACTCAAAGCTAGCCCGCCGTTGTTCCACTCCTTCCCCCGTGTAACAAGCTGTCATTGTTAACTGGTAAAGGTCTGTCAACAGGCTGTAGTCCGCCGCAGAGATATCTAATTTTGGTTTCTGGTGCTTATCCCAGGCTGGGAAAGGTGTCATACCAGAGTTTCCTTACACGAATGGTGCTTTTCATTATGGTAGAATTTACCATAAATAATGTCAAGCACAAAAAGTATGAGTTTGTAATTTGACGGAAATGTAGTATTTATATGGCTTTCAATGTTTTCTTAAACTATTAATTAACTTTCCTTAATGGTTAATTTCATCAAAAATTGATAAATCAGCCCATGAATATCAAGAAACCTTTTGGAGAAAGATGCGATGGCAAAATTTTTCTATCTCAGCTAATAGGCTGTTAACTAAGCTAGTAGTAAGAACTTTAATCCTTGATTTGAGGGCTAAAGCCCTGACTACAAACTCCGCAAAGTTTGCTTGGTGAACTATTAATAGTCAACAGCAAACAAAAAAAGATAGCTGATGGCAATAAGCTGTAATTTTTGATTAAAATAGACATAGAAATTAATAACTTGTAAATCAAGTGAAGTATTGCAAAGCTAACTAAAAAACTGTTGCATATATTGTCAATATATTGAGAACACAACCTAGAAGAATTAATCAGGATTAAAGTAGAGACACCAAGATAGATTGGCTCAAAAAGGAGTCTAATATTATGGCTATTTCCAGAATAATTGCTAGCATTACTCAGTATATTTCTGAAGCCGTAATGCGGATCTTTGGACCTACCGACGACGCTTATCCTAATACTGGCGTACAACCTTTTACGGGTGAGCCTTACAAAAAGGATGCTGCTGAGAATTGGTAAATGGTAGTGCAACCCGTCATCTGTATATTTGGCAAATTGCAAACACAGATAAGCACAGATTTATAATCTGGGCTTATCTATTTTTCTCATAACTCATTACTTATTACTTATTACTCATTACTCATTACTCATTACTTATTTAACACAACTATCTAAATATCAAAATCAATTTCACAAATAACCAACCAGACTCTGCAAATCTGGAACTTCTAAATTAGGTTTACCCGTAGATGGCAGAGTAGCACCAGAACCTTGTTTTCCGGCTCTCCGATTCACCCAAATTGTTGATAATCCTAATGATTTAGCTGGAATAATATCATGATACACACTAGCAGCAATATGCAATATTTCCTCTTTGGGTAAACCGATTTTTTGAATTGCTTGTCTGAAATTATTCAAAGATGGTTTATAAGTTTTTACCTGTTGTGCCGTGATGATATGATCAAATACAACCTCTAATTTATGAGCAGAGAAAGCAAATAAATCATCATCTATATTAGAGATAATTACTAAACGAAACCTTTGCTTGAGCAATTTCAAAGCTGCAACTGTGTCAGTAAAAGGTTGCCAATATTGAATTGAGTTAGCTAGTGCATTTATTTCTGTTTCTGTGGGATTAAAAGCAAACTTTTCACCAAACTTCTGCACTACTCCCTTCAAAACTTCTCGATAGTTAATATATTCTCCCTGTTCTAACTCTGATTCAAACTCAGCGAAATATTGCAGAATTGTATCTGCATCTAAATTGAGATGGTGATTAATGACAATTGGTTGAAATGCCGTTAATATTCCCGTTTCCCAATCAATGAGCGTGCCATAGCAATCAAAAGTTATAGCCTTGTACTGACTCAAATCTATCATAAGTGTCAATATTTTATTTTATATGTGATTAAAAGTTTGTAGTAAGGACTTTAGTCCTTAAAGTTTAATTGGAGAACATCTAAAAAATCTTAACCTAAATTTGTACTATTTTTAACTCATTCTTTGCTTATAGTGTATCGCTTCATCGGAAGATTGGGAAGTAACAATAACATATTACGGTAAGTCTATCCGGTTTTAGATGTACCAACTTCATAAAATCCAAGTCAAATGTCAGATTACAAGCTCACAAAAGTTAATATTCCCTACATTGAGGATTGTAGATTCATAAAAATACAACTT
Source organism: Trichormus sp. (assembly GCA_050633005.1). Taxonomy (GTDB): domain Bacteria; phylum Cyanobacteriota; class Cyanobacteriia; order Cyanobacteriales; family Nostocaceae; genus Trichormus. Next base: position 7,037 of record JBODRP010000109.1, read on the forward strand.
TCTCAATTACTTTTGCGTTGAGCTAAATTCAGCTATAGCAATTTTAAGTTATTTGTGAGAGACAAGAAACCTCATGGGTTCAAACAAGAGGTTTATCCAGAGTTATGCCAATTCACTATGCGATAAATTTTGAATTTTGAATTGGTATTACCATCTTCACAAATCGAAATAAGATTGCTACACAATGCAGATGAATTATTGTAAATCTGTCTCTGTATTGAGCAAGGTATTTTTTTGTGGTGTTTGCTTACTGAAATCGAGGAGTAGAAATGCTTGAGGCTATCGTTATCGCCTGGCTGTTATTATTTTTTGGTGATTTTTTATCAACATTTGTTTATCATGTACCAGAACACGTTTTTGGTAGCCTCCACTTAAAAACACACCACTCATGGAAGAAAGATTTTCGCCATTATGCAATTTTGACATGGAATATTCAGGTGCTTTTAGATGGTATTTTGGGAGCTTTACCATATCTATTAGTAGCTGTATTTCTGTGGAGTTTTTCTCCCATTGGTGTAATTTTAGGCTTGTTATTGGGTCAATTTCATGTGTGGTGGAGACATATTACTGTCTTAGGTTGGCAAACTCCAAAACCCATCAATTTTTTGTGCCAAATTCTGTTTATCACTACTCCTGAAAGACACTGGTTACATCACCAAAAAACTAATCTAGGTTTTGGCGATATCTTTACCTTTTTTGAAAAACCTGCACAAGTTTGGTTACGCTGGTTAAGACTAATCAGGTTAAATAGACGTTACTTAGGTATTTAGGGACTATATCTAAAATATCGGGTGCGTCAGGATAAATACAGCACTTTTGAAGTAAGTGGAGTAGAGCATGAGTAATAAGTAATAAGTAATGAGTAATAAGTAATGAGTAATAAGTAATGAGTAATAAGTTAGGACTTACGCATCTGGCATATTTTTTATGTAGGGTGTGTGACGCTGCGAAAGTATTTGAACGGAGTAATGGGACTTATAGCGTCACGCACCAACCATTGATTGTGACACTTGCGTAAGTCCTGATAAGTAATGAGTAATAAGTACATTTCTTACTCATTACTCATTATTCGTAGTTGTTACCCCACGACTGTTCCCGGCGCGTCTCGTAGAGAAGTCCATTACGAATTACGAATTAGTAATTATTAGGTCAATCTAAAATCTAAAATCCAAAATCTAAAATTGATTGATTCATTCTTCTCCTGTTTGATGTTCATCAAATTGATGTGAATTATGAATATTGTGTCTACTAGTAAAACGAGTTTGTTCCACCTGCTTAATCTCACGTTCTAAGAAGTAGTTCAACAGAGTTCTTAATAACACAATTGCACCCAAATTTAAGATGTCTTGACGTGTAGGTGCAACTGCTGTTCTTAAAATATCACTAGCAACAGTAAATTCTAATCCTAATGTTAATGACCTGCCTAATTTGAGACGTATTAATTCAGTAGAATCAATATGTTGTCTGGAACGAGAAAATATTTGCCGTAAATAAAGCACAATACCACGAATTACCGCTAGTCCAATTACTAAAGCGGCGGCAATTTCTGCTGTTGCGGCTAAGTAGCTAACAATTAGCTTTAGCCATGATTCTAAAGGAATTTGAGAGTCTGCTGGTGTTTCAACTTGTCCGACATTAATATTTAAAATTAGCACTAACCCAAAAATTAATGCTAAAGGAAGCAAAAGATTAACTAATTCTAGTAATGACTCCCGCTTCACTTGAAGTATTGTAAACACAATTGTCGAAAGCGATCGCCCCGCACTTCAAAATTAGGATATTGGTCGAAGCTGGCGCAGGCGGGAGATAGTAATACTACAGAGGCTTGATGTTCTTTTGCCAACTCTCCACTTCTGGGTATAGCATTTTCCATTGTTTCGACAATTTCATAATTGCCATAGCCTATCTCTTGTAGACGTTGAGCGAATGCTGGGGCAGCTGCACCAATCAACAAGACAGCCGCAGCTTTGGCTTGTATACTAGCTAACCATGCCGTATCATCCCCTGGTTTGGCTTCACCACCAGCAATTAACACTACTGGACTACTCACAGATGCTAGTCCCACTTCCGCCGCATCGTAGTTAGTGGCTTTGCTGTCGTTAATAAAATCAATGCCTTCCCAAGTGCAGATATGCTCTAAGCGGTGGGGAACGCCGGGGAATTGTCGCACGGCGTTATCTATGGCCTCTGGTGCAATTCCTGCTAATCTGGCTACGGCTACGGACATGAGCAGATTTTGTTGGTTATGCGCTCCTACCATCCGCAAAGCTGAGGCTTCAATAATTTTTTGGGGTGTAGCATCGGCTTGTAACTGCTCTACTACCCAACCATCCTCAATATAAAAGCCTTTGTCCCCAAGCAAAAATTCTTTACCTTTGACACTTGTCCAATAAGCATCCGGCCAGTGAGTCAAACCTACTTTGTTGAGGTAAGCATCATCGCCATTAAAAACTTGCAATTGCGACTGGCGTAATAGCTTGGCTTTGATATTGTAATAATTTTCTAGGGTTTGGTGGCGCGCTAAATGATCTGGGGTGAAAGTTGTCCAGACGCTAATGCGAGGCGAGAGGGAAACGGAAGATTCGATTTGATAACTGCTCATTTCCCCAATTACCCAATCTGGGGCTTTCTCTGCTAAGGCCACTTCACAAGCAGCGTAGCCGATATTGCCGCAGGCTGGGGCATCAAATCCCGCCGCTTGAAAGATGGCTGCAATTAAAGCGGTGGTGGTGGTTTTGCCGTTAGTACCGGTGATTCCCACCCAAGGAAGCTGGTGCAGATGTCGCCAAGCTAATTCCATTTCGCCGATTGTTTCTATGGCTAGTTCTCGCGCCTTGACTAACGCTGTTATGTCCCAAGGCACACCGGGACTAACAACAATTAAATCAGGTAAATCAGCAGGATCTAATTCTAGTGAAACCCCTAATTTAACTGTAATTTGTTCCTCGGCAAGTGCTTGTTGCTGATGGAGAAGGATTTCGGAGGTGTTGCGGTCAGTGAGCATCACCTCCCAACCTTCCCGTTTCAACAATCTCGCCGCAGCAATACCGGACTTTCCTAATCCAATGACATGAGCTTTGGACATAGACTGTGGCAGAGTTCCCTGGTTAAGCACTCATTATGTTATCGCTAATTGGCAAAAATTAACACCATCTTTTGTTGCTTTATAATACAGATTTTTCAAAGTTAGGGGTATAGGGGCGTGGGGGTATAGGGGTGTAGGGGTATAGGGGTATAGGGGTATAGGGGAAAGAACAAAATAAATTCTTTTTTCCCTTTCACCCTCACACCCTCACACCCTTACACCCTTACACCCTTACACCCTTACACCCTAATTTTTTACAATTGCCCCAAAGTCAGCTAACACACGGGCATGATTTCGCAATAATCCTAGTAAATTCAACCTATTGCGTTTAATATCTGGGTTAGGGTCAATGACTAAGACGCTATCTGCACCGTCAAAGAAATTGCTAACTGTCGGTGCAATTTCTAATAATCCCGCTACTAACAGTTGATAATTGCGTGATTGTTGTGCGGCTTGGGTTTGGGGTACTAATTTGACTAAAGCTTCGTAAAAGGCTGACTCGGAAGACTTTTGGAATAGTTGGGGATTAACTACGGTACTGGGGTCTAGTTGTTTGGTGTCTAAATCGCCTTGGGCGGCTAGTCTGGTGGAACGGTTGACGGTTTCGTAGATTTTATCTAGTGTACCGTCCTGGCGGATTTGTTGCAGATATAAACTGCGATCGCGCACGTCTAATAAATCCTGTAATGCCCTATCTGTATACTCTGGGTCATTTTCACCCAAGACGGCGTTAACTAAATCATAGTCAATTTGTTTTTCTTCTTGCAGCAGGGTGCGAATCCGTTGTAAGAAAAAGTCTTGTAAGGCTGTGTTTAATGGGGCTAAGTCTTTATGATATTGCTGGCAAAAATTAGCGGCGACTTGCTCTAACAGGCTAGCTAAATTAATTTGTAAATTTGCTGCCCAGGTAATATTCACTACAGCGTTAGCGGCACGACGCAAAGCAAAGGGGTCAGACGAACCACTGGGAATTAAGCCTAAACCAAAGATACTGACTAAGGTATCGAGTCTATCGGCTATACCGACTACCTGACCGGTGAGGGTTTGGGGTAGGATGTCATCTGCCCCACGTGGTAAATAATGTTCAAAAATTGCGGTGGCTACTTCGGTTGATTCTTGGCTAGCGATCGCATATTTTTGTCCCATAATTCCCTGTAACTCTGGGAACTCAAACACCATTTGGGTTACTAGATCGGCTTTACATAATAATGCCCCTCTTTGGATATGTTGGCGATCGCTGGCATTTAATTGCAGTTGTGTAGCAATTTGTCCGGCAATATTCACTATGCGGTCTACTTTGGTACGTAAAGACCCCAAATCTTCTTGGAAGGTGACGGTTTCTAGTTGGGGTAAATAATCTTCCAAAGCTTTGGATAAATCAGATTTATAGAAAAACTGTCCATCTGCTAACCTAGCTCTAATTACCCGCTCATTCCCCACAGCGATCATCTCGGCTTTGTTGGGGTCGCCATTACTGACGGTAATAAAATAAGCTTGCAGTTCCGTTGTACTACCTAGTTGAAATACAGGGAAATAACGCTGGTGACTCACCATCACCGTTGTAATTACTTCTGTCGGTAAGGCTAAAAATTCCGGTTCAAATTTACCCACCACTGCGGAAGGCCATTCTACTAAATTAGTCACCTCCTCCAATAAATCGGGGTAAATTTGCGTACTACCGTTTAATTTCTCTACGGCTGCTTGTACTTGTTGTTGAATTAAGTTGGTGCGTTCTTGGGGATCTACAACTACGTAAGCATCATGCAGAGTTTTGACGTAAGTTGGGGCGTTGTCAATGGTGACTGGTGCGGGGTGTAAAACCCGATGACCATAGGAAATGCGATCGCTTTTAATTGTAATTGCACCATTTTCTAATTCAATGGGCAGCACTGTCTCATCTAATAAACTGACTAGCCAGCGAATGGGACGAGAAAATCTCATATCCCCATCCCCCCAACGCATCAACCGCTTACCTTCTAATTTATTAATCCATTCGGGAACAAGTTCTGTTAATATATCCGCCACAGGACGACCAGGAATACTTTTTTGCACAAAGACAAAATCCCCTTTCTCCGTGGGGCGCACTTCTAACGCCTCTATGGTCACACCTTGCTTTTTAGCAAAGCCTAGGGCGGCTGCTGTGGGTTGTCCATCTTTAAATGCAGCTTGGGCGGGAGGGCCTTTAATTTCTTCTTCCCTATCTGGTTGCTGGGATGGTAAGCCTGTAATGAGTACCGCCAACCGTCGGGGTGTACCGTAGACTGCCACAGATTCACTATTGAGGCTATGAGCTGCTAAACTCTCAGGAATAAGCGATCGCCACTGTGCAGTAGCTCCACTCAAAAAGCTTGCAGGTAGTTCTTCTGTACCAACTTCTAATAAAAATGCCGCCATAGGACTTGTGTTTTTAACGTTGCGTAGCTTAACTTTCTTGGTCAATTCCAACAGTTTACCTTGCCTCAACACTGCCGTAGACTATGCCAAACTACGAACTCTCAAAAGGCAACAGAAAATGCCCATAAATCAATTTCAGTAGATGACAAAGTTCTCTGTTGAGGCTGGGTGTGGCTGAGTGGGTGTCAGGTGTCAGCGCAACACAATTCATATCTAACAGCCTAAAACTTTTAATATTTACGTGAAAATTTGCCCAAAAGTTTAAAGATTTCATGAATAGACCGTAAAAACCCTCAGAAATAGTGAATATAAAGCTACAATTTCCTTTGAGGGCGGACTGATAATATAAAGCAACGATATCAACACACTGAAAAATCTATGGTTTTGATGACTTCATAAGATGTAAAGATAAAACTCATCATCTTCAAGTTATTCACAGGGATTAATATTTTTACTTGTATGTGCATTATCTGAAACAGCAGGTAAGCTATTAAGCCTTGAAATTACTGAGTCATTAATGAAGGCTGTTGACTAGTAACTGTTAACAGTTAACAGCCGACACGAAAAAATGTGCTTTCTTAGTGCGCGACAGGACTGCATATTTTTTTCAGGCTGACCTACAAAATTTATCTACAACTCATGCAAATTCTGATTTATTCTTACAACTACTATCCAGAACCGATTGGTATTGCACCTCTCATCACTGAACTAGCAGAAGGTTTAGTAGCCAGGGGTCATGAAGTGCGGGTAATTACGGGAATGCCTAATTATCCCCAACGGCAAATTTACGAAGGATATAGGGGTAAGTGGTACATTACAGAAAAAAAGAATGGTGTCACTATTCAGCGTAGTTATTTAAGAATTAAATCAAAACCGAACCTTATTGACCGATTGCTTTTAGAATTAAGTTTTATATTTAGCAGTTTACCGCAAGCTTTTAATGGTAAGCGACCTGATGTCATTCTCCTCACAGTACCGCCCCTACTAGTTTCACTACCAGCTATCTTACTCGGTCGTTTGTATAAATGTCCTGTAGTGCTAAATGTACAAGACATCTTACCAGAAGCCGCAATTCGGGTTGGTTTGATGACCAATAAGTTAATGATTCGGGTATGTGAAGCCATAGAGAAATTTGCTTACCGCCATTCTACGAGAATTAGTGTTATTTCCGATGGCTTCTTAGAAAATTTAGTAAATAAGGGAGTCAAACCCCAAAAGATGGTTTGTATTCCCAATTGGGTCAATGTTAACTTTATTCGTCCCTTAGACAAGAATAACTCTTGGAGAACTACTCACCAACTAGATGGTAAATTTGTGGTGATGTACTCTGGTAACATTGCCTTGACACAAGGTTTAGAAACCGTCATCGCCGCCGCCGCTTATTTGCGTCATATTCCAGATATTAGCTTTGTGATTGTAGGCGAATCAACCGCCTTGGCTAGATTACAACAACACTGTCTAGCTTGTGGTGCAGATAACGTTCTACTCCTACCGTTGCAACCTAGAGAACAATTGCCCGAAATGTTAGCAACTGCTGATGTGGGGTTGATTGTGCAGAAAAGTAATGTAATTTCTTTTAATATGCCTTCTAAGATTCCACTATTGTTAGCCTCTGGCCGTCCTATAGTGGGTTCAGTACCAGCCACAGGAACAGCAGCCAAAGTCATTGGCGAGAGTGGTGGGGGTATCATTGTAGAACCAGAGTCACCCGAAGCATTAGCAGCAGCAGTCCTAGAGTTATACAATGATTCGGAACTAGCAGCTACGTTAGGATATAAAGGTAGAAATTTTGCTTTAGAGAAATTTTCTTTTGAGCAAGCAATTGAGCATTACGAAGACCTATTTTGTGATCTCGTAGGAAAAAGACGACCAAGTTTAGATAAAATCAACAACTTAACTCAAGAAAAATCAGTCGTAGATATTTCCAAATAACCTATACCCCTGATGTGAATTAGGAAAACCGTCTATCCAATAAATAGTAGGGGCGGGTTAACAAACATCTTTCATGATTAACTTATGATCTCGGTGAACCCGCCCCTACAAATATCTAGGTATTCGCAAGATTTGAATTGACATTAGACGTAATTTTGAATTGGAGCGGAGTTAGTTGACAAATGGAATTTGCTCCCCTATTCCCCATAGCTTACCGGATTCTGCAACCCGCTTTTCCTAACTGTCTGTGGCATGGTAGTGTTGAGACTAAAACAATTGCCCTCACTTTTGATGATGGCCCTCATCCCCAATACACTCCCGAAGTAGTAGCAGTTTTAGACCGCTACAAAATTCCCGCTAGCTTTTTTTGGTTAGGTGCTTGTGTCAACCGTTCACCGACAATTGCCAAAGCAGTTAGCGATCGCGGACACTGGATAGGGTTACATGGTTACGATCATCGCTCTTTTGCTGCCCTCTCGCCAAAAGACCTCAAAGAAAGTTTAGAAAAAACCCAAGCCGCCATTTATCATGCTTGCGATATCCTACCCGTAAAAGTCCGCGATGTCAGACCCCCCAATGGTTTATTTACACCTAAAACCCTCAACTTATTTTCTCAATGGCAATATCGTCCCGTAATGTGGAGTGTTGTCCCAGAAGACTGGGTTAGACCAGGAGTACATAAAGTAGTACACCGAGTCATGAAGCAAGTTAAAAATGGCTCATTGATTGTTTTACATGATGGTGCTTGTGGTGGACAAGATGTAGCCGCAACCATCCGAATTGTCATACCTCGCCTGCTACAAGCAGGTTATCAATTTGTGAGTGTTGAGCAACTATGGCAACAAACCCAAAGCCCATATTTAGAGTAAAACTGTTGATTAACCTTTCATTGATGTAGGGTGTGTGACGCTGCTAAAGAATTTGAACGTAGCAATAAGACTTATAGCGTCACGCACCAACCATTGATTGTAACACTTACAACACTTTTGATGAGTAATGAGTAATGAGTAATGAGTAATGAGTAATGAGTAATGAGTAATGA
>JBODRP010000110.1:0-15358 GCA_050633005.1 Trichormus sp.
TTTTGGTTTGACCAAGTTGTCCTTGCTGGCAAAAATATTCCTTTCCATAAAAGTCAAACATTTTACTATGGTCACAGTAGAAAACTCCTGTCCCATCTTTTTTAGTAGTTAGTAGAAAGTGACAATTTACAGTAGAAGAAGAACGCTTACACCCTTGCAAAGTGATGTTGATAGTTTCAAATTCTATAGTTTGACTTTTTCCACTACTATTATTATTTCTAGAATTCTGTTGAGGCCTTCCACATACAACATCACCATTATCTGTAACAACACAAGTCCTCTGTGCTGCTACTGGATGAATAGAAGTAAGTAGGCTTGTCAACACTACACCAGTCAGACCACAAATCTGTGCAAAGTTATGAATTATACTCATATTGTAACTATGAAAAGGAAAAATACTCGAATACTGGAAATATTTAAAATATATACTTAAGTAAATATACTGCGATTTTTACCTGAATTTCGCTCGTAATACATAAAAAGTAACATAGGATAGAGATTTAGAAGAATCATTGAATTATTCCGAACAAAATCAGTCGGTGAACTATCCAAATCGCCATTGATATCTCCACTTGGTTGGGATTTTAAGATTTTCCAATAATTTCATTAGGCATAGAATCAATTACATTTTGATAAACTTCAATAGCCAATTTATAAGCCTTTTTTAATTCTCCAGGCGTAGGAATAAAATCTTCTGTGGTTTCCATTGGATAACGATATGTTTGGTTGTATTGAGTGAGATATCCCGCCTCTTTTAAAAGACTTGTGAATTCAGGCTTAAATTGAGAAGCTAATTTCACTAACGTATTAATATTATGAGTATCTCCTGGCTCAGTATCATGAAAAACCAAAAATCCTTTAAGGGCTTTTTCTGCTCCTTGCTGACAATGATAAATAGCTATATCCGGTAATTATTGAGCTAATTTTTGAGCGGCATTCAAATCACGTTGGGCTTTTTTTAACCAAAACTGTACTAGAATGCGTTTTGCCTTGTTCATACAGTAATTTACCTTGTTCTACAATTTTTTTCGTCAGAGATGCGGGAACTGTTTTAAATGTTTCTACATCTGTTCTAGTTTTGATGAGAATATCAACATCAATCATCAAATCTTCAAGAGCATTTATAGCTCGCACTCCCCACTTAATCCGGTCAAAATCTGGTATGCCATCCGGTAAAATCACACATAAATCTAAATCGCTATATTGATGAGGAATCCCCCAAGCATAAGAGCCAAACAAGATAATTTCTTCAGGATTTAGTACCTCTACTAATCGACGGGCAACTTCTGTAATAATTGAGTTTGTGATGGGTGTCATAATTACCAAAGTAATTTATTCAAGTTTGTACACATTTCCCACTTGAGCATCCTGTGTTACACACTTTTATGAAAATTTAGTGCATTTATTTAACATTAAGTTGAAATGAATTAATCATTGTATCTGCCAGTTTTAGATACTTATACTACTACTATCTAATTGTCTTTTTAACTGCAAAGTATCGCAGAGGTTTACGCAGAGGTTCTGGGAGTGGGTAAAAAAAATGGGATGCTTTGCTGCAACCCAAATTAATGCTAGGTTAAATTTTATTGGATTAAGAAGCTAATGCTACTTCTACCATTTGTTGTAATTCACCTTTTTGGTAAAGTTCAATCAAAATATCAGAACCGCCAACAAATTGACCATCAATATAAACTTGGGGAATTGTAGGCCAGTTGGAGTATTCTTTGATGCCTTGGCGAATTTCGTAATCATCTAAAATGTTAATGGTTTCAAAGGGAACGCCCAGAGTATTAAGAATCTGCACAACGTTGTTAGAGAAACCGCATTGGGGCATTAACTTAGTTCCCTTCATAAAAACGAAAATTTTATGATTGTTAATTAATTCTTCAATTCTTTGTTTTACTTCTGGTGTCATGGTTGTTATGTTCCCTATTTTTGCTGATATTTTTGATAGCTAATAGTCGTTGACTATGGACTAATTTCTTTAAGAAGCTGTTGACTGCCAAGTTTCTGGAGTATATGTTTTTAATGCCAAGGCGTGGATAGCTTCAGTTGACATAGCTTGGCGCAAAGCACCATAAACTAACTGATGCTGCTGCACCAGTCCCTTACCCGCAAACTGCGATGAAACTACTGTCACCTGATAGTGGTCGCCACCACCGGTCAAGTCTTGCACCTGAACTTGGGCATCTGGCATTTCCGCTTTGATCATTGCTTCAACTTGCTGCGGAGTAATCATCGCAATTCCTGAAAAACCTACTTTTCTATTATTAACAGATATAGAGGGATTTACTCTGCCAACTTGCGGTTATGACAGAGTGATTTAAGCATTGTTTTTTTTACTCCCCTGGTATTGGTGGGAGTCTATGGGTGATTGGGGCATTGGGCATTGGGCATTGGGCATTGGGCATTGGGCATTGGGTATTGTATTTTTCTCCCCCTGCTCCCCCTGCTCCCCCTGCTCCCCCTGCCCTCTGCCCCCTGCCCCCTGCTCCCCTGCTCCCCTGCTTTTTACTTTTGGGATGAGGAGCTACTGCCTTGTCGGGGGAAAGGGGTATCAACAAAGCCTAATTCAAACAACTGTTGATAGGCTTTTTTGCCTAAATCTCTTGTGGGATTTTGACTTCTAATAATTTGGATGAGTAAAGGTACGGCAAGTTCTGGTTGATTTTGGGCGCGATGTACTAGTGCTAGTTGATAGGTAGCTTCGTCACGTTTTTGGGCTGTGAGTAGGGCTTTTTGACGTTGGGAGTCAGAGACACGGATGTCTATTCCTGAAAAACTGGAGTTTAATTCTTGATAAAAATTGGATAGTTGGTTATAGACTTGACGGGCATCTTGGAGTTTTTTGGTAGCTAGGGTGTAGTTTTGGGCAGCTACAGCTTGCTCTGCCTCTTTCATCAAGCGATCGCCACCTTCAATACTCAATACGCTATTATTTTGAGCGGTAGGACGTAGAGTATTCGGACTATTAGGATCAATAGGTTTGACTTGATTTTGAGCCTGAACAGGTGCAAGCAGACCTAGGGTTGCTAACACCGCTAGGGTAGTCAAAGGAATTAAGGAAGCAGGGGCAGCAACTTTCATGGGGTCAATTTGTGCAACAACTATTAAGAAATCGAACAAGCTAGGGAAACTTCGGGTATCTTAACTCTGTTTTCGTTTTTAACAAAGCGAAGCTAGGTACTGAGTTTCTTTGATTTAGACTGAAAATTGGTTTGACAGAGTTCCCATTGCCCCAGCATTAACCACAATTGCCTATATGAACAATCGTAATCCATCCTCTGATTCCACAACCACAGGTGTACCAGCTAGCAGTAAGGGATTAGTACTCCAACGGGGAGGTGAAGAATTAATCTTAGCGAAAGCTTTAGACCGTTTCACCGTCCGTTTTGTCACCGAATTTCCTGTGCAACAATTATCTCAGGTTAGTTGGGCAATTTGGCAGCGTAGTATTATCCAAGCTAAATTACAACTTTTTCAAACTACACCAGAACAAATAGAGCAGGCGATCGCTCAAGCACGCAATGATGAAAATGTAGCATTTGCTAGTCATGCGTACACAGTTGAAAATAATCCTGGGACTTTCGTTTATCTGAGTGATCAAATGACCATTCAGTTTGCCGATGGGGTAGATACGGTCAAAATTAATCTCATCGCGTCGCAATTTCAGCTACTCCCAGATAAACCAATACTAGGATTACCCAACGCCTTTGTATTTTTGGTGAGCAAACAAGCTACAGAAAATCCCGTCAAAATTGCTAACCAATTACAAACATTACCGGAAGTATTGGCGGCTGAACCAAATGTACTAATCGAAACTGAAGCCCATTACCAGCCCCGTGACACCCTCTATAGCCAGCAATGGTATCTCAACCATAATGGGGGTAGTGAATTATCTCTGGGTTCTCATATTGCTGTAGAACAAGCTTGGGATGTCACCCGTGGGGTGCGGTCTGTAGTGGTGGCTGTGGTGGATGATTCCTTTGATTTGAATCACCCAGATTTTCAAGGTAGTGGTAAGGTAGTTGCACCCAGGGATTTAAGGGAAGATGATTTTTTGCCGTTACCAGATGGTAAAGGTAGCAGTCATGGTACAGCCTGCGCTGGGTTAGCTGTAGCTGAAGAAAACGGCACGGGGATTGTCGGAGTTGCCCCTGGTTGTGCTTTCATGCCCATCCGTACCACTGGGTTTTTAGATGATGAATCTATTGAACTGATATTTAATTGGGCAATTGAGAAAGGTGCTAGTGTAATTTCTTGTAGTTGGGGGGCTTCAGCTGTTTACTTTCCCTTATCTTTGCGTCAACAGGCAGCTATTACCAGGGCAGCAACCAAAGGGCGTAATGGTAAAGGTTGTGTAGTGTTATTTGCGGCTGGCAATGCTAACCGTCCTGTGAGTGGTACTGTCTATGAACAGAATTGGCCTAATAATGTTTTACAAGGTTTAACAGAATGGTTGGGTGGGTTTGCTGTCCATCCTGATGTGATTACGGTTTCGGCATCGACTAGCACGGGGAAAAAAGCGGCTTATAGTAATTGGGGAGTGAATATTTCGGTGTGCGCCCCTAGTAACAATGCTCCCCCAGGTATGTCGTTTCCGGGAAAGGGTTTTTTGTACACACAACCAACAATTGCTAGTACCCTAACCGGAAGGGGAATGTTAACAACTGACCAAATAGGTATAGCAGGCTATGATTTGGGTAACTTTACTAGTAACTTTGGGGGAACTTCTAGTGCTACACCTGTCGTTGCGGGGGTAGCGGCTTTAGTATTATCTGCAAATCCTGATTTGACAGCACAACAAGTTAAACGGATTTTAGAAACAACGGCAGATAAAATTGTAGATGCAGATCCTGACGCACAATTGGGTTTGTATGGTGGTACTTACGATCAAAATGGTCATTCCCAGTGGTTTGGTTATGGTAAAGTGAACGCAGCTAAGGCGGTGCAAGCTGCTTTACAAATGCGGTCTGATCAGACATTAACGGCTAGTAAACAAGTGAAGGTGAGTAATTCTAGCCCTGTAGAGATTCTTGATGGTAATCAACAAGGTGTCAAAAGTGCGATCGCTGTTTCTGAGGCGAGTACAGTTAAAGATATTGAAGTGACAGTCAATATTACCCATGATTTCTTAGGTGATTTAGAAATTTACTTAATTGCTCCTAATAATCAACAAGTGTTATTGCAAAATCGGACTTTAGGATGTCGGACTGAATTAAAAACAACTTATACACTGCGATCGCATCCTTTACTTAAACAGCTACTTTCACAGTCTGCCAAAGGTAATTGGTATTTATGGTTAATTGATTATGCACCCCAAGATGTTGGTAAGCTCAATAGTTGGGAATTAAATTTAGGGATTTGATATTTTGAACAGGGATGCTAGTAGTTCACCAACCCAACATTGCCATGTAGACTTAGCAGGGGTGCAGGGGGCAGAGAGCAATGCGGTCTTGGGCTTTGCCCAAGTGGAGCAATTGCGGAGGCGCAAGGGAGAGAATCTTTCCCCTCTGCTCCCTGCTCCCTGCCCCGAAGCCTGCCACCACGCAAAGTTATCTTGGCAGACTACTACAGTGCGATCGCATCCCTGTTCATTAGCTATTGGGGCAAATTAATCGCCGGATTTTTACTAAAAAATCCCCTAGGAGATAGTTTAAAGCTCAGTTTGTGAACAGGCATGACTGGCCAATCTTCTGGTTTCGGAACATGGGTAATCCCCATTGTGTACCAAACCACAATATCTTCACCTGTCAAAGACTCATTATCAGCAATATATTTTGGTAAACCTTCCCCCGGTGCAGTTTGATTGGGATAATCCCCTCCAGCATATAATTCATCGGGTTGATATTTCGTCACCCAAAAATGATGAGTTGCAAAATCTGCTTTTTGGCGAATTTTTGCCCCTTCTACGGGGAAAAATATGGTGTTACTTCCTGGCATCAGCATATATGCAGGTGCAGCCCCTAATGTATTCTTTTTCTCTGCACTAGTAATCATCCATTCTCGACTGTGTTTAATATCTGCATCACGGACGGCAGCTTTTTCTGTGGTTAGTGGGGTATCTTCTACAACAATGGCGTTGCCTAGAGGATTATTCTTACCCATCGGTAAACTGTTGACGTTCATTTCCATAACGGAATTAGCTTGGCCATCAACATCCATATCTAAGCGGTAATTGAAAAAGTGCTGATGATTTACCCCAAAGGTATTTTTCGCCAGCATTCGGCCATAGGAATTATCAAACTTTTCTTGTTCAGCAGCCGTTCCTTGTACTAAAACTATGCCTGATAAATCGTTTTCTACCTCAATAGTTCCATCTTGGTGGAAAATCCAGTTAATGGCGTAGTCATAGTTATCAATAGCTGCCGTCATTGTCATGACTAACTCTCGATTGCGGCGCACATCATTACGCTGGGTATTATATTCGTAGTGCTTCCACAGGATACCGCGATCGCGCTCGTAAATCCCCAGAACTCCCGGCATTATATACGGTTCGCCTTCTTCATTAGCAAACACCGCATCGAGTAACACCCCATTTTCTGGGACTTCCTTCCCTATCTCCATTGTGTTGGCAAGTAATCCTAGATTATATTCCCCGACATCAAAAGCGTTTCTAAATGACCAAGTGGGGTTAGGATCGCCATAGGGGACTACCATTTCCGATAAACCTGCACGGTACAGCACAGGACGCTCATTTTCGCCGTCTTTGTAGGTAACTTGATATAGCACCAATCCACTACGGGGGTGCATCATGTAACGAAATTTCCAACCTTGCCAAGTTATTTCATTTCCCTTAATTTGAAAAGTCTTACCCTGGGGTTGGAGGATTTTTAAAAGTTTTGGCGGTGAGAGAAGTTTGCCTAAAGACTCTAAATCATAGTTCCAATTAGTTTGAGAGATGGGAACTATACCTTGGCCAATAAAACTACTGATAGTATTAGTATTTAAATTAACAGTCGCTAGTACACCCTCAATGGGACTGCCGTAATAATTCCAGTTTTCACCCCTGTAAAATAATAAAGTCCGACAAATTCGGCTACCTGCTGCGGCTTCTTCTTTACTCAAAATTCCCGCCGCCCAACAACTAATCTGCACTTGATTAAAATCTGTAATTCCCCGCTTTTTCATTGCTGCTTGCCATCGGGGGTCAGATTTGACTACTTGCCTAGCAATTTCGTATTCTGATGCCAGAATTGAGGGCTGGACGTTGGGAATTTCTTGCCAAGATGCGATTTTTTGAGTGTTGAGGTTAACTGTAGCCTCATAGGTTTTATTTTGCACTCTCTCATAGACTACCAAAAAGGCTTGGCGTGTAAATGCTTGACCTGGTGTAAATTTCAAAACCTCGGTTTTATCTGGTTCGGCTAAGGTTATGAGGGGAAACGCCGCCATATCAGTTAAAGGCTTTTCTTTTCTAATCACTTCTACAGCCGTTTTAATTTCTGTTGCTGTCAACGCTGTGAGGGGATGGGTAATGGCTGGCTGTTGAGCCGTAACTGTCCCCATGAATTTCAGGCAGAGCGCAAAGCAGAGAATAATGGTAACAAGTAAACACAAAAATAGCCGGAGCCGCTTATTCATTTTTAAGCATCTGGAAACAACTTGATTGTTATTTATTTCCAGAAATCAGATAAAAAACAGAATTGAAAGTGATGTATCTTTATTTCATCTTTGCGGCTATTGCTGTGGCTTATCGGCTGCTTTCAACCCCTGCTCAAATTCGTCAATAGCTTGAATTGAATCTGAGCAATTTTGTTAGGTATATTTTTCATTACTTAATTATCAACAATAATACGTATGAATCGATAACCTACATCAATTTCTGTCAGATTTTGAATATCACCATATTTTTGTGTCCATTCACCACTCCTTAAATCTGCTGTGAGTAACTGTACTCCTTGTTCAACTATATTTTTATTTGCTAAAGCAAAAGATGATATACCTGCACGTACTTCTGGTTGAAGATACAACTCTGGTCGTTTCCAAGCTGCTGCTGCAAACAAATCAGACAAATCATAGGGTAGGAAAAATGGTATGGATTCAATGCGGCTTTTAGTAATACTCTTAATCAAATTAATTTGTTCGTTCAAAGGTAAAAACCGCAAAGCATCTTCCCAGAGAAATGGAAAATAATTATAAAGCCATATTTTTTGAGCAAGTCTAATATCAAAAGTTAGTAAGACTATTGTCTTTCTCTTAATAATTCTTTGCATTTCTTGAAATGCTTTTTCGAGATTAGAAAAGTGATGTATTGCTAAAATACTGACAACACTATCAACAGATTCATCTGCTAAGGGTAAATTTTCTGCATATCCAGTGAACCACTTAACTTGCGGATGTTCGACCGCCTGTTGTTGCATCACTACAGATGGTTCAACAGCATTAACAATAAATCCTTGGTTAGCTAATGCAAAACTGTAACCACCAGTACCAGCACCAATATCAGCGATGGTGCTACCCGCAGGTAAATTAAGTAAATCAATTAATTTATTGACAATGCGAATATCAGGAATGCGGGTTTTAGAATATTGTTGGCCAATTGAATTATATATAGACATTTGACTCGATGGTAGGTAGATAAGAAATCAAAAATAGGCGTAGGTTGGGTTTCACTCCATACCACTTCCCTTCGGGACGCTCCGCAAACGTGGAAGCAAGCTACAGCCCAACCTACATTTATTTTGCTCTTCCCAAAGTGATAGGAGAGGGTTAAGGAAGAGCGATCGCTCCATCAATCCCCCTTCTTCTGGAACTCGCTAAGTTGCCATGCAATAACACGTTTTGTAGCAATCAGGTTAATTTCTTCAAGTGTCCCTTCTTCTTTAAAAAGGTCATCAAGAGATGAGCCAATATGCGGATTCTTTTTCATCCTTGTGCCTCCAGTTCTCCCTTACGTTTTAACACTATCTCTTAATCATAGATTCATGAGCAAGAGCGATCGCCTTTACCAAATTAAAAGCGATCGCCCCCAAGTTTCTTGCAACTGTTGAAGTATTATCTTTTACCGATTACGCAGCTACCAACCGACGCAAAGATTCCGCACGGCGTTTAGCTGTAGCATTATTTGGTTGCAATTTTAGTGCTTGTTCGTACATTTGCAAAGCT
This sequence comes from Trichormus sp., assembly GCA_050633005.1. GTDB lineage: Bacteria > Cyanobacteriota > Cyanobacteriia > Cyanobacteriales > Nostocaceae > Trichormus. The sequence continues at coordinate 9,109 of JBODRP010000110.1, forward strand.
TGAGCATTTAACTTTTTGCGCTCATAAGCATGACCTAGATTATTGAGTGCTACCACATAATCAGGGTTCAATTTTAGAGCTTCTTTGTACTGACGAATTGCTAAATCATATTGCTCTTGAGCAAAATAAGCGTAACCTAGACCATTGTAAATAGGAGCAGTGCTTTCTTCTCCTTCTTCTTCAGCCGCTTTCAGTGCTTGTTGAAACAATGCTATAGCCTGGCTATACACTTTCTTCTCAGAATAAATACAAGCCAGTTCGTAATATTCTTGAGCTGTACCCTTGTCTTTATTCAACTTGTTTCGCAACCGCGATAAAGAACTTTCGCGTTTCCGAGTTTTGAACAGCTGGCGGAGAACACTCACAACTGCAAATGCCAGTAAACCCACCAAAACAGAGAGATAAACAACCGCTAGACTGTTATCCATTGCCTTCAAATAAAAATATTAAAGTTACTTCTATATCTATTATCGGTCTATCTGGGGCATTGGGGATTGGGGATTGGGGATTGGGGAGAAATACTATTGACTATTGAATAATCCCCAATATTTGATGCGTTCTTTGAGCCAACCTTTAGCGATGTAACTGGCGATCGCTTCATTGACGTTTCTTCTCAACTCATCGTACTGCAATCCTTTGGGCATGACTACAGATAAGGGTGCAGTTGATAATTTTGTAGGCAGTATTCGGTATTGGGGGTTTTGTTGCACCCACCCACTCAACACGCTAGCATCGGCGGCGAAAGCTATCACCGCATTATTTTCTAATTGCTTTTGCGCTTCTGTGTAGGAATCTACTCCTACTAAATTTGCTTTGGGAATATAGTAACGGATATCGGCGATGGTACTGGAGTGATTTAAGACGGCGATTTTTTGCTGTTTTAAATCGCTTAATTTCTCTATCGCCGCATCTTTGGTAATTAAAACTGTGCCATCAAAGTAATAGGGGACACTGAAACTTACTAGACGTGAGCGTGATTCTGTGGCTGTCACCCTGGCGATCGCTATATCTACTTGATGATTGTAAACTGCTGATAAGCGGTTACGATTCATCACGGGTTGAAATTTCACAGCGTCGGCTTTCCCTAATAAATCAGCTGCTAAACGCTGTGCTAAGTCAATTTCTAAACCTTGCAATTTCCCTGTCGCGTCTTTAAATCCCAAAGGCGGTGAATTATCTTTTACCGCCACAGTTATATAACCCCGCCGTTGAATTTCCTGTATTGGTGAGGCAGATGCAGCCAAGCCCGTGGCAAAAAACACGCAAAAAATGCAGATAATAGTTGCGGATAATACCAGATGTAACTGACTGATTATTTGCCATCTGTTACATCCGTTATTCATCCGATTTCACCTTTAACCTTTAACTTGACTAGCCATTTCCACGACTTTACCAAAGCTAGCAGGATCGAGGACTGCCAATTGTGCCAACATTTTGCGGTTGAGTTGAATGTTAGCTTTTTTCAGGTTGCCGATCAAGCGACTGTAGCTTAAGCCATGTTCTCTAGCAGCCGCGTTGATGCGGGTGATCCAGAGACTGCGGAAATCGCGCTTTTTCTTTTTGCGATCGCGGTATGCACTCCGTAGTGCTTTCATTACCTGTTGGTTAGCGGTTCTAAAGAGAGTTGAGTGAGAACCACGGAAACCTTTAGCTAGTTTGAGAATTTTATTGCGGCGTTTACGAGCAACGTTACCGCGCTTTACACGAGTCATATTTTATTCCTAAAGAACCTACGAATTTACAAATAGGGAAGCATCAAACGCACGTTTTCTTCGTCGCGTTCGTTCACAACCGCCATTTTGGACAGATTGCGCTTCTTGTTGGTGGTTTTGTGTTCTAACAAGTGGTTTTTGAAAGCTTTGCGGCGGACAATCTTACCGCTACCAGTGGCGCGGAATCGTTTTGCTGCTGCTTTGCGTGTTTTGAGTTTAGGCATGGATTGGCTCTAATTCGACACAATCCCTCATTATATACTAATCAAACCATATTTAAAGTACCAAAGGACGATCAAACATCCACGCCTCAAGGATAAGAACAATTCTTTATTCAGCAAGCCCTAGGTAATTTCCAGCCAGGCAACACTAATGAGACTAGATCTGAGTAAGGGTATCAGGAGGGCTTTTTCATTGACGGCTAAATGCTTTGGCAATCAAAAATTAATTTTATTAATTTAGAAAACCCAAAGAATATGGACATAAATATTTTAGTTTTGCTCCTAAATTATATTTGCTAATTGGTAAATTAAAGTGAGAGCATATTTATAAACTAAATACTGAGTAGTGGCACATCAAGCCCCAATTAGTAGATGTAGGGTGTGTTAGGCGTAAGCCGTAACGCATCCAAAGCTTAGGCTTGTGCCGTACTCTTGGTGTTAACACAATGACTATAGTGTAGGAAGCAAATCCAGACTGTAATTTAGCCAAGCTAAGTGTATTGCAAAAATGAAATATGAGTTCTATAGTAGTGCATCAAGCCTGAATTAGTACCAATCTTGTAGCGTGAGCATCTTCCCAGCACTGTAAGGGCTAGAAGCTCATCCCACAATAGAATTTTAATGCTATTTTTTAGCCTTATAAAACTACTACAAATTTAATATTTGCTTTATAAAATATCTTTAAAATAAGAAAAACTTAAATCTATTGAAGTGACATAAATAATTTATTTTTGCACGATAAATAAACACATAGAAGATTTTAATCATTTTACTTCAACTTAAAATATACGAAATGAGAAATAGCTTTTCTCATGAGTAAATTCACAGGTGTAATTATCAAACATGGAAACTAATAACAGAAACTGCAACAATCAAATCGAAATTAATGATTTGATAGATGCTGCCGTCAGTGATGCGATAGCACGTAGAAATGGCAATTATGAAGCGTTGCCAGAGTTATCGACTGAAGACGCTGAGAATGTCACAGGTGGTATTGGATCTATAGTGATCGGCAAACCTATAGCGATCGCAGGTTATAAACCCATCTGTCTTCCCATCATCACAAAACCAATTTGCCCTCCCATTATCGTAGGACTGATTGCCCTCCCATTATCGTAGGACTGATCGTACCCCCTTATAAATTCCTATAATTGTGGATTTTGATGCAATTATCACCTTTGCAGGAGATTGAATTAATGGAAGAAATTCCTGCTGAGAAAACTACACTTTGTCCTAGTGCTAGACCAGAAATACCAGGAAGTGTAGTCTTCGGTTTAATTGGTGGGACAGTCACAGAACCAAAAGTCACTTATCTGAAACAGCAACTACCTGTAACAGATGAATTATTAGCGAAAGCATCTCCTGTGACCCCCACAGAAATATTTCGCACAGCCGCCCCTTGTGCAGCTAAAAAATGCGAACATTTTGACGGTCAAGACTGCCGTTTAGCCACAAGAGTTGCAGAAAAATTACCTGCTGTAGTATCAGAACTACCACCCTGTTCTATACGCAGAGATTGCCGTTGGTGGCAACAAGAAGGTAAGGCAGCTTGTATGCGTTGTCCACAAGTAATCACTGACAATTACAACCCATCTCAGCTAATGCAAGAAGTGGCATTAACTGAGGTAAATGCTTAATTTCTCAGGAGAAAAATATGTCCTTTGAAAATGTCAGAGCTTTTTATGAAAGACTAGCTAATGATGAAGCTTTCCGTACTCAAATTCAAGGAGTGCAAAGCAAAGAAGCAGGTCTAGAAATTCTCGAAAATGCTGGTTATATCTTCACTCCAGATGAATTTGAAGAATATACAGCTAACTTATTAGAAACAAATCCTACTGACTCAGAGTTAAGAGACTTGGATCAACAAGAATTAGAGGCTGTATTTGGTGGAATTACGTCTATCTTGAGGTTTCCATTTCCAGTCTTACTGTATGGAGTTGTTATTAGCAGATTTCGCTTTCTTTCGTAATTAATCTTCACGCTCAACTACAAAATTGATCCAGAGGAAATAATCATGTCATTTGAAAACGTCAAATCTTTTTATCAACGATTAGTTTCTGATGAAACTTTTCGTAGTAGCTTGCAAGCTGTGAATAGTGATGATGAGTATAGCCAAGTTGTTTTCGATGCTGGCTATAACTTCACTCAAGAAGAGTTTGAAGAATATACCTCTCAATTACTAGAATCTGATGCTGCTGAAAGTGAACTCAAAGATTTAAATAAAGAAGAGTTAGAAGCAGTTTTTGGTGGGATGTTGCGAAATGATTTAGTACAGCCCTTATATGGGGTAACTAGACCTATTTGGCCGATTAGACCTATTTGCCCAATTCGAGTACAACCTCTATATGGAGCTGTGGTGAATTTTGACCGATAGGCGTAAGCCGTAACGCACCGAAAGCTTTGGCAGGTGCGTTACGCTGTCGCTAACACACCCTACGTATTTACTACGTATTTACGTACTTTTTTCAAAAAAATTTTAGAGGACGGATGAATAGAAATCCGTCCTTATCTCAATACAAATCATCAATTTATCTAATAGAGGCTATTCCCTATGACTTACCGCAGAATTAGCTATGCAGTTTGGGAAATTACACTTAAATGCAATCTTGCTTGTCAGCACTGTGGTTCTCGCGCCGGTCACACTAGGGCAAAAGAACTTTCTACGGAAGAAGCTCTAGATTTAGTTAGACAAATGGCAGAGGTGGGAATTACCGAAGTTACCCTCATTGGTGGTGAAGCTTTTTTACGTCCTGACTGGTTACAAATTGCTCAAGCGATTAACCAGGCGGGAATGCTCTGTGGTATGACAACTGGGGGTTATGGCATTACCTTAGAAACAGCCCAACGCATGAAAGCAGCAGGTATTCAAGTAGTTTCTGTTTCCATTGATGGCTTAGAAGCCACTCACGATCGCATCCGAGGTAGACAAGGCTCTTGGCAATGGGCGTTTCAAACCATGAGTCATCTGAGGGAAGTTGGTATTCCCTTCGGTTGCAACACTCAAATCAATCGGCTCTCTGCACCAGAATTTCCCACAATTTATGAGCGTATCCGCGATGCAGGCGCGTTTGCGTGGCAAATTCAATTGACTGTACCGATGGGTAATGCAGCCGATAATAGTGAAATTCTCCTGCAACCATACGAACTTTTAGATGTCTATCCCATGATTGCCAAGGTTGCCCAACGCGCCAAGGAAGAAGGTATAGTACAGGTACAGGCAGGTAATAACATTGGCTACTTTGGCCCCTATGAGCGAATGTTAAGGGGTGGAGATGCTTGGTCTTTTTGGCAAGGATGCAGCGCAGGGCTTTCTGCTTTGGGAATCGAGGCTGATGGCGCAATTAAAGGTTGTCCATCTCTACCAACATCTGCTTATACTGGTGGTAATATTCGTGACTACTCACTCAGAACCATCATTGAAGAAACAGAAGAACTGCGGTTTAATTTAGATGCAGATACACCCAAAGGAACAGCCCATTTATGGGGTTTCTGTAAAACTTGTGAATTTGCTCAACTGTGTCGGGGTGGTTGCAGTTGGACTGCACACGTCTTTTTTGATAAACGGGGTAATAATCCCTATTGCCACCATCGTGCTTTAACTCAAGCTAAACATGGTATTCGGGAAAGAGTATTTCTTCAGCGTCGAGCCGATGGACAACCTTTTGATAATGGTGAATTTGGTTTAATTGAAGAACCTATTAATGCACCTTGGCCGGAAAATGATCCTCTACATTTTACTGCTGATAAGATTCAGTGGTCAGAAAGTTGGCAGGAAAAACCGGAAGTCTTAGTTATTCATTAGTCATTAGTTTTAGTCCCCTCAATTCCTACACCCTTACACCCGTGAAAATCTTATGTCTATCAACTCACAAGAATCAGAAACATCATCACAAGTTGAGCCTATTTTGCCTCGTTCAGCTTGGAATAGTCAGATAGCTCATTTAAAACTTCTGTTTAGAGCCAAGAAGGCTTTAGAACGCATCGAGCAAGAAGCAGCCAACAACAAGCCAGAAGTTTAATAGAACTGACGCAACTGGCATATTTTTTATGTAGTTTATGTAGGGTGTGTGACGCTGTGAACGTATTTAAATCTAGTCATAAGACTGATAGCGTCACGCACCAACCATCAATTGTGACGGTTGCGTAAGTCCTGTTTTGGTATCTTGCACCAGCTTTTCATAATTTTCTTTCTTGGCGCAAGAGGCAAAAGATAGAAGAAACACTTTTTTCTTCCCCCACACCCCTACCTAATCTGATTATGCTCTCGCTCTAACTTGCCGAATCCTGTTCTCATCTCTTGCTTCAACCGGCGTAGCT
>JBODRP010000111.1:0-15328 GCA_050633005.1 Trichormus sp.
AGGGGGCAGGGGGCAGGGGGCAGGGGAGGCAGGGGAGGCAGGGGAGGCAGGGGAGGCAGGGGAGAAATATTTACCCCAATACCCAATGCCCTATGCCCCATTCCCTATTCCCCATTCCCTCAACTGGATTAATACCAAACTCCTCCCGGCACTCCAACAAACTCAGATGGAAATTACTTATCTTTTGCGGGGACTTGATGGGAAATACGTTCCCAGCGCACCATCAGGCGCACCGACAAGGGGAAGACCGGAAGTTTTACCTACAGGCAAGAACTTTTACGCGGTGGATATTCGCGCTATTCCTACAGAGACGGCTTGGGATGTGGGCAGAAAAGCGGCCGAAAACTTGATTGAATGTTACACCCAAGAACATGGGGAATATCCCCGGACTCTCGGCTTATCTGTGTGGGGAACAGCCACTATGCGGACAGGGGGAGATGACATTGCTGAGGCGTTAGCGTTACTGGGTGTTAGACCGGTTTGGGATGGTGCAGCACGGCGGGTTATTGATTTAGAAATTCTTCCCTTGAGTATTTTGGGAAGACCTCGTGTCGATGTCACCTTACGTATTTCGGGATTTTTCCGGGATGCCTTTCCTAACTTGATAGATTTATTCGAGCAAGCCGTCAACGCCGTTGCCGCTTTAGATGAACCACCAGAGCAAAACCCCATAGCCGCCCAAGTCAGGCAAGATACTGAGTTATGGTTACAACAAGGTTTAACCCCTGAAATAGCTGTAGAGCGATCGCTTTATCGTATCTTTGGTTCAAAACCAGGTGCTTACGGTGCAGGACTCCAAGGCTTAATGGCATCCCAAAACTGGCACGATGACCAAGATTTAGCCCAAGCCTACATTAACTGGAGTTGTTACCCCTATGGGGGAGGAGGGGGGCAGGGAGCAGAGGGGCAGGGAGCAGAGGGGCAGGGGAGCAGGGGGCAGGGAGCAGGGGATATAGGAGACAAGGGAGACAAGGGAGACAAGGGAGATTTTTACACCAATGCCCAATGCCCCATGCCCAATTCCCAATTCCCAATGCCCAATCCCGAAGCCTTCACCCAACGATTAGCCCAAATGCAAATTGTCTTGCAAAACCAAGATAACCGCGAACATGATTTGCTGGATTCTGATGATTACTATCAATTTCAGGGGGGTTTAACGGCGGCGGTGCGCTCTATTCAAGGAAAAAATCCTGAAACTTATTTTGGCGATCATTCTATTCCCTCTCAACCACGCGTCCGCCAATTGAAATCAGAAATTGCACGGGTGTACCGTTCTCGTGTAGTTAATCCTAAGTGGATTGCAGGTATGATGCGCCACGGTTACAAAGGCGCATTTGAAATGTCAGCAACCGTTGATTTTTTATTTGCCTATGATGCTACGGCTAGATGTGTGGAAAATTATATGTATCAGGGTATCATGCAGGCTTATTTGCTTGATCCCGTAGTTTGTGACTTTATTCAAGAAAAAAATCCCCATGCTCTCCGTGATATTGCGGAAAAATTATTAGAAGCACACCAGCGCGGTTTATGGGAAAATGTCAATATCCAAACATTAGATAATTTACGCAACTTAGTACATCAAGCTGAAGCAGTTATTGAAGGAAAGTCAGTGGTGTAGAAAATATGGACAATATCGCGTATTTACATCTAGCTTCCGCCTATGAAGGTAGCGAATCCCATGATTTACTTGTGTTTCCTGCTTTATTAGATACAGCCACCCTACCGGATTGGAAACGTCTATCTAGTAAGGCTTGGAAATATATGTTACCCCTTGCCCTCACACTGTCGGTTCTCGGTAGTGTTACTAGTGTTTGGGCATTAGAAAGGGGAGATCAAGGCCCTTCTGTGAGAAATCTGCAAGAAAAGCTGCAAAAGGCAGGTTTTTATGAAGCACCCATTACTCAAGTGTATGATTTCCCCACGGAAGATGCTGTACGGCGTTTTCAAGCTGCGGCTGGTTTACCTGTAGATGGTATCGTTGGGGCTAGCACTTTACAAAAATTGGATAACTGGCGTGCATCTCCTGTAATGATCCAATCACCAGCAGTTACTCTTGTTAGCAATCAAACAACCCTCACACAAACTAGCACTAACGCTAGTACGAGTAATAAACCACAACCAACTACCACTGCTAACACACAAACTCGTACTAACGCTAACACCAGCACCAAACCAAAGCAAACTAGCACTAATGCTAGTACCAGCACCAAACCAAAACCAACTGTAGTTGTTAATACAATCACCCAAAAGCGTCAAAGCCCCAACTATCTAATTAAAGGCGATGAAGGTGAAGAAGTAAGAGTTTTACAAGAACGCTTGCGAGCGGCAGGATTTTATTCTGGTAACGCTACTGGCATTTTTGGCCCGGTAACTGAAGAATCTGTCAAAAGGTTTCAGTCAGCTTATAAGTTAGATAGTGATGGTATTGTTGGCCCTGCGACAATGGCAAAATTACCGCCATTGGGTGTAGGTGGAAGAACCTCTAAACCTCAGCCAACCGCTAATACAGATCAACTTCGTCTAGGCGATCGCGGTGAAGCAGTAAGATTGTTACAAGAACAGTTAATTCAAGCCGGGTATTTACAAGGACAACCCAACGGCTACTTTGGCTCTTACACAGCAGATGCAGTCAAAAGATTTCAAGCGGGTAATTATTTAGCTGTTAGTGGCATTGCTGGGCCTACTACCAGAGCTAAATTACATAGTTTAGTTAATAAAACACCCAAAAGCGACTTTAGTGTTTTAGAGATCCAAAGACGACTGCAAGCCAGAGGATTTTATAAAGGCCAATTAAATGGCTTAATGGCAGAAGATACCAAACAAGCCATCAAGCAAGCACAAGAATTTTATGGTATTAGCTTGAATGATATTAGAAGCGGACGCTTATGAACTACCCCTGGCTACTACGCCCTCGCCAGGGGTTTCTACATCCCCTAGCGTAGCCTGAGATTTTTGACGCTTCCTTTGAGCCAGTTTCTTCATGCTTCCCGCAGTCTTGCGGGTACGTGAAGTAGAGCTAGAATCATCTGCGCCTACTAGGTTCGTTCCAAACCCAGGTAGTTGTTTTGAGTGCCAAAGTAACATTACTTCACCAGAAGCAATATCACGCTGCTGAGTGTAGTTACAGTTACGGCAAATATGTACTCTCTGGTGTAAAGATTTCTTTTCCTGATGCCCGCATTTAGGGCAAGTTTGAGATGGTTTTATCTTCTTGGTTGGTGCTTCAATAAACTTAGAAAAGAGTTTCAGAATCACCTAAAACAGTTCTACTGGAAAGAAAAAGACCCTAGCTTTTAGACTGATGCCTACTCGGTTATTTCAGTTGGTGGCGCACCACTAGAAATAGTCAACGAATATATCCGTTCTCAGGACAAACCTGAAAGATATGTTGTCAAAAGCTCAACTGTCCTATCGACTGTTTTACCTGCGGCAAAAATCATCGATACGACGTTTCGCTTTTGACTCGCTTACATCCCCTCCCTGCTGACGCTGTTCGCGTACTGTCTCGCACGGAGGAAGGGGAATTACGCGAAACTTGTTAAATCAGTTGACAGTTAACTAACAACCAATTTGTACAGCCTCAGCTACTCGTTTCAGACGACGTAGCTGTGCTTGCATATCTTCTTTTGTCCACTTGGCAGCGAAGTTATTGAAACCCCAACTAACTATGGGGTTAGGAATCTCAAATTCAAAACGGTTGACTAATAGTGTACCTTGTGGTATTGGCTGACATTCCCAGCGATCGCATCCTTGAAAAAATCCCTGAAATTCCCACACGACTAAACCCGGTTGGCGTTCTACAACAACACTGTTTAAAGTCGGTTGGATCACGGGTATTTGAATGACAAAGCGGCTTTTACTACCTATATCTGTACTCCAACTTCCACCCACCGGTTCACAACGCAACACGGGGTTAAGCCAACGGTGCATAAGTTCTAAGTCGGTGAAACAATTTTCTACTGCGGTAGCAGTGGTATTAATTTCAATTGATTGTTCTAAAACTTGGGACATTCTAGATGATTGTGTGGTAGCTATGTTTAGTTTAGACTGAACCCTCAACACTCAACTAAATTGTAAATTGATCCTAAGAGAAGTAACAAAATTATCCTATGCTCAATTACACATACTTTTCCTGGTAAATTAATACGCAAACAGCAGTGCAGTACTTAAGGGTTTTGTTAAACAAATACCCTAATCAAGTAATCTGTATTGGTGATGCACACTATTAATTCCGAAAAACCATGAACACAACTTGGCAAGGAATATTCCAGGTAGGAAGCGTAGATTGGTTACAGACGATGCCGCAATTATTAGCTGAGTCTTCCAGTCTGCCCTTAACTCAACCAGGAGTGAACCAAGGAATCGCTGATGTGCAGGGAATTTTTCAACAAGTGATTCAGTTTACACCCCGCTTACTGGGAGCAACTGCTCTTTTGTTGGTGGGTTGGTTGATTGCTGCGGCAGTTGCATTAGTAACGCGGCAAATTCTTAATCGCACAGACATAGATAATAAGATTGCGGCAGGAGTGACAGGCCGTCAGGATGTCCCTGAAGTAGAGAAATTAATCTCCAACTTGGTGTTTTGGAGCATCATGCTCTTAACAGTCGTAGCTGTTTTACAAACTCTGGGTTTGGAGGTAGCTTCTCGGCCACTGAATACCTTTCTAGAACAAGTGATTGGCTTTTTGCCAAAGATTGTAGCTACAGTGATTCTGTTAGGAGTTGCTTGGTTTTTAGCGTCAATTGTCAAACTTGTGACAATACGTGGGTTGCAAGCACTCAGACTAGATGAGCGTTTGAATCAAGATGCAGGGGATGATTATCTAACACTTAATCGCCTGTCTTTGAGTGAAACAATTGGGAATGCTTTATATTGGTTTATCTTTCTACTGTTTTTAGTGCCAGTGTTAGATACCCTGGGACTCAAGGAAGCACTACAACCAGTACAAGCTCTGATTACCCAGATTTTGTCAATTCTGCCTAATATTTTGGCAGCAACACTAATTGCAGCACTGGGTTGGTTTTTAGCTAATGTGGTGCGGCGAATTGTGAGTAATTTGCTAGCGACAACTGGTATTGATCATTTAGGTAGTAGATTTGGGCTATCTTCGGCTTCAGGAATGCAGCCTTTATCGGTACTCACAGGTACGATAGTCTACATTTTGATCTTGATTCCTGTAGCGATCGCATCTCTCAATGCTTTAAAAATTGAGGCGATATCTCTACCTGCGATCGCTATGTTACAGCAGATTCTCAATGTCTTACCTGCTGTGTTTACAGCCATAGCAATTCTCATCCTCGCCTATTTCTTAGGACGATTTGTCGCTGATTTAGTTACCAGCATTCTCACGAGTTTAGGCTTCAATAATATTTTTACTATTCTCGGTCTACCTGCACCTACAACACAAACAGTTGCCGATGCTGAAACTACATCTACACCTAAAGTTCCGACTCGTACCCCATCGGAAATTGCAGGTATTGTAGTTTTAGTTGGGATTTTATTGTTTGCTACCGTAGCGGCAGTTAATATCTTGAATATCCCAGCATTAACAGTTTTACTGACTGGGATTCTGGTAATTATTGGGCGAATTTTATCTGGCTTAGTAGTTTTTGCTATTGGCTTATTTTTCGCCAATCTTGCTTTTAACATCATTAGCAGTTCCGGCAACCGCCAAGCCAAAATTTTAGCTCAAGCCGCCCGGATTTCCATTATTACCCTAGTTTCCGCAATGGCATTACAACAGATTGGGATTGGCAGTGATATTGTCAATTTAGCATTTGGATTGTTATTAGGTGCGATCGCTGTTGCTATTGCTTTAGCCTTTGGCCTTGGTGGTCGAGACATAGCCCGCGAACAAATGCGAGAATGGTTAGATTCTTTCAAGGAAAATAGTGAACCATAAAGGCAGGGGGCAGGTGGCAGGGGGCAGGGTGTAGGGGAAGGCAGACAAGGGAGACAAGGAAGACAAGGAAGAAATATTTACCCCAATGCCCAATGCCCAATGCCCCATGCCCCATGCCCCATGCCCCATGCCCAAAATTCTTTAATTTTGAATTTTGAATTTTGAATTTTGAATTGATATGCCCAATGCCCTCAAAGCCCCAAATCTTCAGGAACACCCAACATAATATTTAGATTCTGTACTGCTGCTCCTGACGCACCTTTCCCTAAATTGTCGAGACGTGCTACTAATAAAGCTTCTTTGGTATTGTCATTGGCGAAAACAAACACTTGTACAATATTGGTGTTATTCATCGCCATGACATCCAAGAAAGTACCGTCTCTGAGTAAAGCTGTATCTTGGAATGGGGCTACCTGGACAAACTTTTCCCCTGCGTAGTATTGTGCGATCGCCTGATAAATCACTTCCCCGGATGGGGGATTCTCCAAAGTCCATAAAGGCAGAGGTATTTGTACTAACATCCCCTGTGCAAAATCTCCCACGGCGGGAACAAACAACGGTGGCGATGCTAACCCAGAATGTTGCTGCATTTCTTTAACGTGCTTATGCCCAAACTGTAAACCATAGACACCGTAAGGGTAAAGCCCAGTTGTTTCCTTTTGCTCCTGATGAAAACTATCGTATTTTTGAATTAAATTCTTACCGCCACCAGAATAGCCAGACACCGCATTAATAGTGATGGGAAAATTATCAGGAATTATCCCCTGGGCTATTAGAGGACGCATACAAGCCAAAAATCCCGTAGGATAACACCCAGGATTACTGACAAACTGAGCATGAGCAATTTTTTCTCGTTGTTCTGGGTTCATTTCTGGGAAGCCATACACCCAACCCGCAGCCGTGCGATAGGCTGTACTAGCATCTAGAATTTTTACTGTATCATTAATTACTAATCCCACCGCTTCGCGGGCTGCATCATCGGGTAGGCAAAGAATTACTACATCGACAGAATTGATAATTTTTGCCCGTTCAGTTGCATCCTTGCGCTGAGATACTTCAATGCTCACTAGCTCCAGATCATCCCGTTGCGTGAGACGCGAGTAAATTTGTAACCCTGTAGTTCCTGATTCACCGTCAATGAAAATTTTAGGTTTATTCATCAATAATTCCTAATAATCAAATTTAACCGTCAATATAAGAACCAAAACAGCGAAAATCTTGGTTCACAAAACCACTATATATTTTAGTGATGGCGATCGCTACTCTCTGCTGTAATAGCCTATGAATCTAGGCTGCCATTATGTGACAAATTATCGTGTTTTTAGTTACAGTTATCCAGCGATAAAGTAAGCAACAATATTGATTAATCTATAGCAATGCAGCCCTTAAAGTAAATCATGCTGCTGTTACATGAAACCTCGAATTATTGTTTGCGGCTTAGAACTGACTGGATATAAAATCTTTCGTTTGCTTAGACAACAGGGAGCGTTTGTAGTTGGTATTCATCACAAACCCATCTCTGGGGAAGCGGCAGGCGATATCATTGTTGGTAATTTATGTGCAGCTGCTACCCTAACAGCAGCCGGAATACAAGAGGCGCACACCTTAGTGATAGCAGGAGGAGATGATGAACTAAATTTATCAATTATGATGCAAGCGCGGGTGTTAAATCCCCGGATTCGGATTATCAACCGCTTATATAATACTAATTTGGGTGAACGTCTCGATAAAACCTTATCTGACCACTTAAGTATGAGTGTTGTGAGTTTAGCAGCACCATTATTCACCTTTGCGGCATTAGGAAATCAAGCAATCGGGCAAATTAAGTTATATGATCAAACTTGGCCGATTCAAGAAGAATATATTGACGAAAACCATCCTTGGCTCGGTCGTGAATTGGGTGATTTATGGGCAGATCCTACACGGATGCCAATTTATTACTTACCATTAGAAGGTGAGATAAATTTAATCTCGGCGGTACTATCAGGAGAAAAATTAAAAATAGGCGATCGCTTAATTATTGGCATTCAACCGCGCATCCGTCAAATACGCCGCTCCTTAATTAAAAAATTCCTGAAAATATTCACAAGTATACGGCAATTTCAGCAGCATGGACAATCTGTAGTCGTTGGTGCGATCGTGCTAATGGCAGTAATTATAACTGCTACTCTCACCTATATGTCTACAGAATTAAGTTTATCTGTGGTGGATGCCCTCTATTTCTCAGTAGGCATGATTACAGGTGCAGGTGGCAATGACCAAGTTGTCGAAAACGCCCCCAACAGTATTAAATTATTTACTGTGGTGATGATGCTAGTTGGGGCAGTGGTGATTGGGATTTGGTACGCTATGCTGACCGATTTTGTCTTAGGTAGCCGCTTTAAGCAATTTTGGGATGTAGCCCGTGTTCCCCAGCGTCATCATTATATAGTCTGTGGCTTAAGTGGCATCGGGAATCGCATTGTCCAACAACTCCATAGCAACGGTCATGAAGTTGTAGTGATTGAAACTGACTGCAACAACAAATATATCAACTCTATTCGTGGTTTGGGTATCCCTGTCATTCAAGGTGATGCTAGCTTCCGTACCATCCTCCAAACTAGTAATGTGCATACGGCAGCAGCAGTATTAACTGTGACTAACAATGATGCCACTAATTTAGAAATTGCCCTGAAAGCTAAAGGTTTAGCACCCAAAATTCCCGTCATTGTCCACTACGCCGACCCAGATTTTGCAGGCATGGCAAAACAGGTATTTGACTTTGAAGGTGTACTCAGTTCCGCAGAATTAGCAGCCCCAGCATTTGCAGCTGCGGCTTTGGGTGGACGCATCTTAGGCAATGGCATCACCGCCGATAAACTTTGGGTAGCTTTTGCCACTTTAATTACACCCTCACATCCTTTTTGTCAAAAATTGGTGAAAGACATCGCCATGTCTGCTAATTGTGTACCTTTATATCTGGAAAGGAATACTCAAAGAGTTCAAGGCTGGGATTTACTCATCACTTACCTGGATGAAGGAGATGTTTTATATTTAACTATGCCAGCCAATCATTTATATTTATTGTGGCGAGACGAACGAGTTCAAGTGTAATTCGTAATTCGTAATTCGTAATTCGTAACTATGATTGAAAACCTTTGTTAAACTCTGCGTTAAAACTTCCACATTACAAGCTTTCCATCAATGCAATACATTTGTCCATCTGCTGACGCATCATCTCGACATCACCATGAAATCGCCGCCCGTGTCCTGGTAAGACCCATTCAAAAGTATACTTTGTCAACTTTCGCATTGATTTAATCTGTTCTGACCACGAATACCAACAGTAATCACGGAATGCAGCCAATTGATGCCGACTTGCTGACCAAGCGAGATGGTCGCCCGTGAACAGAAACTTATTTTTATACAGTAAAACTGTGTGTCCTTTGGTGTGACCCGGTACAGGAATAATTAACAAATCTGGCTCAAGCTGAAATGGTTGTGAAGTTGATAGCTGTATTTCTACATCACGAGTATCTGTATTAATATCATCAACATGAAGAATGCGATCGCACTCAAAATGAGCAGCAAATTTCTGATGATCTGCTACATCATCTTGATGACTGAGATATAGATAACGCAGTCCTCCCATTTCTTCTATGCGCTTCACTAAAGGTGGTGTAAATCGGGGAGAATCCACCAATATATTTCCTTGGGAACGTTGAATTAAATAGCTAGTAGCACCATAGGATTTTTCTGAATGATAGCCACAATGATAAACATTTTCTGCTACTAAAATGGGAAAACTTTGTTGAGCAATTTTGATATCTTGGGGCTTTTCAACTGTGCCAATCGAACTCGTAGGACAAGCCAAAAGTGCTTGCAGTGCGGCTAATCTTTCCGCTTCACTCGTTGGTTGATGATGTACTGCTGACTGTTCATCAACACGATAAAAAACTTCAGGAGTCATCCAGCGACAAGTATCACAATCAATGCAGGTACTATCAACATAAAAATCACCTGTAATATTTTGGGGGCGACGAAGATTTAAATGAGCCATGATATACCTCGGTGTGCCTAGCTAATACCAATTCGTAATTCGTAATTCGTAATTCGTAATTCGTAATTCGTAATTAAAAAACTTAGATGCAGCAAAGCTTTGAGGGTTTACATCTATATTAGGTTTTTCGTGAAATCGTATAACCCCTATATCAACACGTTAGCAAAACTCACTTGTCTCTATCACAGCCAATAGATATAATTCGTAATTCGTAATGGGCTGCGCCCCGCTACGCTCTAAGCGCAGCTATGCCGCAGGCTTTAGGTAATTCGTAATTCGTCTGCCTAATGTGATTTTGATGCACCTCTTGCCAACCCCTATCCGACGGAAAAACGGGGTTAGATTTGGCTAGGGTTTCAAACCAGGAATTAATCTTTTGAGTGCGCGGCCAGCAACTTGACTGTAAGAAAGTTCGCCACACAAAACTTTACCCATAATTTGAGTACTGGAAGGACGCTTGATTCCTACTTGATATGCAACATTAGGAAGGCGATAAAATGCTCCTGCTAATTTTTTCGCCCAAGCCATCTCTGAACCCCATCTTTCATGGATGATTTCAGTGTATTGTTCTAAGGCGTTGATATTACCAGCAAGTGCTTGATCAATCATTCCGGCTGCTACTAAACCACTAAAAATGGCAGGACGTATCCCTTCGGCTGTCATGGGGTCAACTACACAAGCTGCTTCGCCTGCTAAAATCGCGTTTTGGGTATGTAGCTTTTGATTACCATCCCATAGGCAAAGGGGATGACCATATTGTTTACTAGTGTTGACATCTAAATTAAAAGATTGGGCATACTCAGCCACAATTTTCTTAAAGTCTTGGGGTTGGCCACCAATAAAAGTACCTACGCCAATAGAATAACCATCAGCTTTAGGAAAGTTCCAAATATAGCCGTTTTTGACTAACCCAAATTCAAAATGAATTGTCGATAAGTCTTCTACTGTGGCGGGAACTTCTGCTTCTAAAGCTCCTGCAAGGCGGCGTTTACGGTCTTTGAAGCCTAGCCATTTGGGCATCGGCCCTTTTGCACCATCGGCGGCGATGAGGTAGCGACCTGTAAATGAGTCATTGACTGTATTCACTTGCCAATGGTCACTATGAAATTCAATACCTGTAACTTCTGTGTTTTCCCGGAGTTCTGCTCCTTGTCTCTGGGCTTGTTGGACTAAAAAATGGTCAAAAATATCGCGTCGCACCATCCAAATTGGTTCTTTAGTGGTGATTTGAGCTTCTACAGGATCATCTAATTTCCAGGTAAAACGAACTGAGTTGACTTTAACGGAAATGGCTGGGCTAAAATCAAAGTCAAACCAATCAGCGATCGCAGGTGACACGCCACCACCACAGGGTTTATATCTAGGTAGGGAGTCTTTTTCTAAAATTAAGACTGAACGCCCTTTTTTAGCCAAGTGATATGCTGCTGTTCCACCGGCAGGCCCAGCACCAACAATGATGGTGTCGTACATAATTCAAAATGCAAAATTCAAAATTGATTAACTCACAAAAAAGGGAAAGGTTACAGGGAAAAAGCATATACAGCACTTTTGAAGTAAGTGAGGTACACCATGAGTAATAAGTAGTGAATAATAAGTAATAAGTAAATTTCTTACTCATTACTCATTACTCATTACTCATTACTTTTTTCAATCACTTGCTGTACCTCATCAACATCGAATCTGCTGTAACTTTCACCTTTCCCCTTAGTCCTTTCCCCTATCCTCCATGACAGGAAATGCTTTCACCTATTTAGACAGTGGTGATGTCTTTTTCCTTATCTGCTAGTAACTGGTCAATTTTATTAGTAAACTGGTTAGTCAGTTTTTGCAGTTTATCTTGGAGGTCTTTGGATTCATCCTCAGAAATCTCTGAGGCTTTCTCTTGTTTACGAATGGAGTCTATCGCATCTCGGCGGATGTTACGAATCCCGACGCGACCCTCTTCAGCGTACTTGGCTGCTAGTTTGACAAATTCTTTGCGGCGATCGCTCGTTAATGGTGGTATGTTCAAGCGAATCACTGAACCGTCGTTACTGGGTGTTAAACCCACGTCTGAGAGGGAAATTGCCTTTTCGACTAAGTTTAAACTACTTTTGTCGTAGGGCTGAATCAGAATAGTTGTCGCATCTGGGGTACTGATGTTTGCCAGGGATTTTAAAGGTGTAGGTGAACCGTAGTAGTCTACTTGCACTTTATCTAATAAACTCGCATTGGCGCGACCAGTGCGAATGGTGTTGAAGGCTTGTTGAGTCGCTTCAACGGTTTTTTGCATTTTACTTTCAGCGTCAGCTAATTTCACACGAACCTCCCACAAGGGTACCGATAGATTCTCCTAAAACTGCACGGCGAATATTACCACGCACTGTTAGGTCAAAGACTAAAATGGGGATATTGTTTTCTTTACATAATGCGATCGCGGTACTATCCATTACCCGCAAATCGTTCGCTAAAACATGAGCGTAGGTTAGACTAGTGTAACGTTTGGCATTAGGATAAATTTCCGGGTCAGCATCGTAGATACCATCTACTTTAGTCGCTTTAAAGATGACTTCTGCATCAATTTCTGCGGCTCTCAAGGCTGCTGTAGTATCTGTAGTAAAAAATGGATTACCAGAACCTGCACCAAAAATAACCACCCGACCTTTTTCAAGATGACGGATGGCACGACGACGTATATATGGTTCTGCTAATTCTTGCATAGCGATCGCGGTTTGTACCCGCGTCTGTACTCCTATACGCTCTAGCGAGTCTTGCAGGGTCATGGCGTTCATCACCGTGGCTATCATGCCAATATAGTCGGCGGTTGCCCTATCCATCCCTGCCGAGGCTGCTTTCATACCCCGAAAAATATTGCCACCACCCACGACGATGGCAATCTGAACGCCTGTAGCTATCACCTCTGCGATTTCTTGGCCGATTTCTTTGACCACTTCTGGGTCAATGCCATAGCCCATGTTGCCCATTAAGGCTTCACCGCTCAGTTTAAGTAAAACCCGTCGGTAATTCGTTCCCATGAAGTCACGCTTTATCAAAAAAGTTGCAATTGCCTCCAATTTAAGATAGCAGTAGTATGACTATATCTGTCTATATCCGCCAGATTATTGAGGTGCCTACTGGTTGTGTTTCAGGTATGGTGATTGCTTCACCTTTAAATAAAGCGGCGATCGCATTTCTGAGATAGTCTTCACCTGTACCTAATGGGGCATGAGGATGATTGTCAATCTGTCCTCTATATCGCAATATACCATGACTGTCTACCACAAAAGCCATTGGTGTGGCGATCGCCCCAAAACTCCGACTCACATCTTGGGTTGAGTCCCACAGGTAAGGAAAGTTCAACTGGTTATTTTCCGCAAAAACCTTCATACTTTCTAAATTGTTCCCTGGGGTTTCAGTAGAATCACTGGCATTTATCCCCATTAAAATAAATCCTGCTGTAGCAAATTCTGCTTGAATTTGTTTTAGTCGATTGAGATATAAATTTACATAAGGGCATTGGTGGCACATCGAAATGACACCAACCACCCGAAAGTTCTCTAAATAACGTCTCAGATGGTGTACTTGATTGTCAATGCCTGGTAATTCAAAATCTGGTGCGTAGCCACCAACAGGAGTACCACTTGTTTCAGTTCTAGTCATCTTCTTATACTGGAAGGTACTAGCAATAAATAATCTAATTTAGGCTTTGCGTCAATTTACAGATGCAAACCCCTATTAGTAGATGCTTAACATTCAAGATATATCTTATAAGCAGATTGGAGATACGCAACTTGTAAAACTACTGAATTTACCTTTGTGTTATGTTGATAAACCTTGAGATAAAAAATATCTTCAGTACCCTTGATATGAATGTTGAAAATGATATTCATCAATAAGTATTCATGCCTTTGAGCTTTTTATTTTTGAAATTTGTATCATAATTTTTTACTATTCATAACTTAATCATGACTACTCATACCATTAACTCTGATTCCACAAAAACTTGGATGTGGCGAGGCTTCCCCATTTGCTATCAAACTCAAGGAAATACAGGGCCATCTGTAGTTCTAGTGCATGGTTTTGGGGCTTCGTGGTTGCATTGGCGAAAAAATATACCAACCCTCGCAGAAAATTGCCGTGTTTATGCCCTAGATTTAATTGGTTTTGGGGCTTCAGCTAAACCACAACCAGAAATTGAAATGGCATACACACTAGAAAATTGGGGACAGCAAGTAGCAGATTTTTGCCGTGAAGTGGTAGGTGAACCAGCTTTTTTAGTAGGCAATTCTATTGGCTGTATTGTAGTCATGCAAACAGCCATAAGTAACCCAGACATAGCATTGGGAATTACTTTAATTAACTGTTCTTTAAGATTATTACACGATCGCAAACGACCTACTTTACCTTGGACTCGTCGTTTCGGCGCACCCGTACTACAACGCATCTTATCTATTAAAGCAATTGGCAAATTCTTCTTTAATCAAGTCGCACAGCCAAAAACAGTCCGCAAAATCTTATTGCAAGCCTATGCTAATGCTGAAGTGGTTACAGATGAATTAGTAGATATTCTTACAGCACCAGCCAAAGATCCTGGGGCAGTCGCTGTATTTTTAGCTTTCACTTCATATTCTAGCGGGCCTTTGCCAGAAGACCTTTTACCTATACTTCCTTGTCCAGCTATTATTTTATGGGGAACAGCCGACCCCTGGGAAAATATAGAATTAGGTAGAGAATTAGCTAATTATCCCCAAGTTCTGAAATTTATCCCCTTAGAAGGTGTAGGACATTGCCCCCAAGATGAAGCACCAGAATTAGTCAACCCAATTATACAAGACTGGGTTTGGGAGCGTTCCCAAATATTAGCAGCAGAAAAACTCAATACATAAATATTGATCAATTGACAGCAAAAAAAACAAGTCTGATGTGTTTTATCTGCGTTACACAGAAAAACAATCAAGACTTGTAATCATTGGTTTATGTTGATAATTAATAGATAATAAATCAAGTTAAAACTTGATATTGTTTCTCAGTGAAAAACTTTGTTGAAGTGAACTTTGGCACATTACCTTCAGCAAGAACTATGTTTACCATATTTATAGTTGTGATTACCCCAGCCACCAAAACGACGGCGACGAACGAAACCACCATAACCACGACGACGAGAATCATCACAACCGCAACTGGGAATAGGTGAAGCACCACAGCATCCTCCTGCTAGTTGCTGTTGCTCTTCTGCGGATAATTCTACAAATAAATTAGATGGAAGAACTTGATTTGTCATATTTATTGGCCTCATTTTTGTGAAAGTACTTTAGGTAGCACCTATCAAGATATTTGTCTTAATAGGTGCAAATTTACGGCTAAATTTTTGAGTTATGCCGTTTAATAAGGAGTATCAATCAAGCAA
>JBODRP010000112.1:0-15272 GCA_050633005.1 Trichormus sp.
ACACTTCGTACAAAACCTTGCTCAATTTTCCACAGATTATTGTCATCTTTCGGTAGAATATCACGGGATGACAATATTTTTTTGGTAACAAAATTAGGGTGGATTACTGAGGAAGATAAAGGTAACATTTTCATTAAATACTAAAACTCAGTAGGACAATCGTAGTTTAATTAAATATATACCAAATTGGAGGCAAATAACGATGGGTGTGTTAGTTGAGAATATTTCTAAGCACTATGGCAGCTTTTATGCTTTAGACGATGTAAGTTTAAATGTAAAAACAGGTTCACTAGTGGCCTTGTTAGGCCCTTCCGGTTCTGGGAAATCTACATTACTACGCATAATTGCTGGTTTGGAAGCACCAGATAGTGGTCAAATTTGGTTAGTGGGTGAAAATGCTACATACCGTAGTGTACAAGAACGGAACATTGGCTTTGTTTTCCAGCATTATGCACTGTTTAAACACCTGACAGTACGTGAAAATATTGCTTTCTCTATGGATTTGCGTAAACATCCAAAAAACCGCATCCGCCAGAGGGTTGATGAACTTTTGGAATTGGTGCAGATGCAAGGGTTTGGCGATCGCTATCCTTCTCAGCTATCTGGTGGGCAACGACAACGGATTGCATTAGCACGCTCACTAGCTGTGCAGCCTCAAATATTACTATTAGATGAGCCTTTTGGTGCTTTAGATGCCAAAGTCCGTAAGGACTTGCGGATGTGGTTACGTAATCTGCATTCAGAAGTTCATGTCACCACTGTATTTGTCACCCACGATCAAGAAGAAGCAATGGAAGTTGCTGATGAAATTGTGGTGATGAATCAAGGAAGGGTAGAACAGGTAGGAACTCCGGCGGAGATTTACGACAACCCAGCGACAGAGTTTGTGATGAGTTTTATCGGCCCTGTGAATGTTTTACCTAGTAATGTCGGCTTTGTTCCTAACAGAAGTGCTGTTTCTCCCAGCGAAAAAGTATTTCTGCGCCCACATGATATCTTGATTGAGAAGAACACCGATGACAATGCAACAGCCGCGATTATTGATCGAATTATTCATCTTGGTTGGGAGATTCGTGTGGAGTTAGGATTGCAGTCTGGTGAAACCCTCAATGCACATTTGAGTCGAGACAATTTTGATCAACTCCATCTAGAAAAGGGTGAACTTGTATACATTAAACCCAAGCAAACAAAGGTTTTTGCTACTGCCAATGGCTTGAGGTAAGAGTGCTAAATCTGGGGTGTAGAAACCGGATTCTATCCTGGTTTCTGAATATTTAAATTCCCGCCCCATCTAAAAACTCTTCAATCATTAAGTTACTCTCATTTTTTGTTTCTTGGAGATGTTGATGATTTCCTTGGTTGCTTAGATGAACATTCATCTCTAACTGTTCTACTTGCTGTTCTAAATCTTTAACACGCTCAAACAGGACACGAATCACCTCCGCTTCCACATCTCGAATTTTTCCATGTTCCAACATATCTGTACTATCTGCACGAATCACACGCCCTGGTATACCTACAACTGTGGTGTTGCTAGGAACATCCCGCAGTATAACTGAACCTGCACCAATGCGAACGTTATTGCCTATTTGAATATTACCTAATACTTTTGCACCTGCTCCTACAACTACATTCTCACCCAAGGTGGGATGGCGTTTACCACTTTCCTTTCCTGTCCCTCCCAGGGTGACACCTTGATAAATCAGTGCATAGTCACCCACAATGGCTGTTTCACCAATGACTACACCCATCCCGTGGTCGATAAATACGCCTTTACCAATCTTTGCACCTGGGTGAATTTCAATTCCTGTGAAAAAGCGACTGATAGTAGAAATCAATCGTGGGTTGACACTCCCCAGCCTAAAGGCGTGGGGATTCTACATTCACAGACTCGCCGTTAGACGACAGGCCGCGGCCAATCGCCCAAGAGGGCAAATCTCCTGTAGCGTAAGTGACCGTATCCCTACCGTACTGAGTCCTCGTCTCAAAATATTGATTGCTGCATTGATGTCTCTATCTTCCACATATCCACAATGTGGACAAACATGAGTCCTTGTAGACAGAGATTTTTGCACTTTCTCACCACAGTTAGAGCAATTTTGGCTTGTATTATAGGGAGGAACAGCAACTGTTACTTTCCCATATTTCTGACCAAAATATTCTAACCACTCTCGGAAAGTTGACCAACCAGCATCACTAATTGATTTTGCCAGTTGCGGGTTACGTACCAAACCCTTCACATTTAAATCTAGCCTTCGGCAACGGCTTCGCCGAACATAGGCGACCAAATCGTTAGATTGGATGACGGAGTATGCTAATCTCTTGCAATACTCTTTTCGTTGCCTACTTACTCTTAAATGCTTACGGGCATATCTATTTCTAGCTTTGTGGTAATTGTTGGATTGTCTGGCGCGAGCTTTCTTCTTTTCTTTGCTGAACTTCTTAGACTTTTTGCGATTTGCACGGTTTAACTGTTTTTCTGACTTGCGGTAGAACTGGGGGGATGGTTCGACATTGCCTTTATTATCAGCAATGAAATACTTTAGCCCCAAGTCAATACCCACTAATTGATGTGAGGGTTGAGTTTCTATCCTGGCATCAACGTCAATCGCAAATTGGGCGTAATACCCATCAGCACGACGTACCAAACGGACACGCTTAATTTGCTTGATGTCGTAGTAATTCAGGTCGTAAGTCCCTTTTAATTTCAGAGTTCCAATCCCTTTTTTGTCTGAGAAAGTTATCGACTTACGATTAAGAGTTAGCTTCCATCCCGTTGATTTGTATTCAACTGAACGACAGTTTTTCTTAAATTTAGGAAACCCCTTTTTACCTTTGAATTTTTTCTTGCAGTTGTCGTAAAACCTAGCTATCGCACTCCAACAACGTTCCGCCGCCGATTGTCTAGCCATTGAATTGAGTTCATCAGCAAAAGGGAATTGCGCCGCTAATACAGCACAATACTTATTCAATGCGTACTTATCTACCTTTGAATCCTTGTTATCCATCCAATAGCGCAAGCACTTATTTTGAATGAATTGGCTGGTACGAATTGCTTCATCTATTGCCTGATATTGCTTTTCTTTACCCTTAACCTTAAACTCGTAAACAATCATGGGTATCGACCAATCAACCACATACTTATGCTAACACAAAAAGTATAAAGCCGTCCTAGAAGGACGGGGTTTTATACCCAAATTTTCGATAAAGGGTATGCCAATTTTGTATAACCAGTGTGTCAGACGATGCAACATCAAGGCTTGAACCCCTGGATAACAAAATAAAATCTCTAGCCAATTGCGGGCTGCGGGATCGCGTTCGGAAATTGTGCGTAAGTCGGTTAGCAACATATTTTTATATCACAAATGAAAACGATGTTTAAGTTTCTTGGTGGTAATAACTACTCAGTAAACTTATTGCCGCTTGATTAGCTAAAGTTTACCTAGCCTGATTAAGTCTAGATTCATGGGCTGATTACATAAAAACGGTAAACCGATAGATTTATAGTAATTTGATTATTATTCATATAACTGTATCTCTATGAACATTGTTTTTAAAAGTTTTCTCGTTTAAAGTACAATAAGTCTATCAACTAACAGTGGTATGATGACAGAGAGCTTAAAAAAACAAAACTATATCCTCTTGGCTCTGTCGGCCAAAGTGGAATATGCACTACTAGCACTTTTAGAATTAGCCAACCATTATGGTGATAAAACACCCACAACTATGAGTGATATCTCTGCTAAACATCCCATACCAGAACGTTATCTAGAACAAATCCTTTCGAGTTTGCGGCGGGCGGGAGTGTTGCAGAGTCAACGCGGCTCTAAAGGTGGCTTTATTTTGACGCGTGAACCTCGACAATTAACTTTGTTGGAGGTCGTGATTATGTTGGATGGAGAACAGAAAGAAAGAGAATCGAATGGTGAAGACAATTTAGAAAAAAGCTTGGTGTGGGAGATTTGGCAGCAAGCAGATGTATCTGCACAATCTATTTTGAGTCAATATACTATCCAAGACTTGTGTGAAGAGCGCGAAGCACGTTTACAAAAAAGTCAAATGTATTACATTTAGCAAAGTAATAATACTGTTATGAAAATTGCCCAAAATATTACAGAACTAGTTGGACACACGCCATTGGTGCAGTTAAATAGGATTCCCCAAGCTGAGGGAACAGTAGCAGATATTGTTGTGAAGTTAGAAAGCATAAACCCGTCTGCATCTGTGAAAGATCGAATCGGTGTGAGTATGGTAGAAAGGGCAGAGCAAGAGGGTTTAATTCATCCAGGTAAGACGATATTAGTAGAACCAACTTCTGGGAATACGGGTATAGCTTTGGCAATGGTAGCTGCTGCTAAGGGCTATCATTTGATTCTGACTATGCCTGATACGATGAGTACAGAAAGACGGGCGATGTTGAGAGCTTATGGCGCACAGTTAGAATTAACCCCAGGTTTAGAAGGAATGCGGGGAGCGATCGCCAAAGCCGAGCAAATTGTGGCAGAATTACCCAATGCCTATATGTTGCAACAGTTCCGTAACCCAGCTAATCCCAAAGTACATCGTGAAACTACGGCTGAAGAAATCTGGCAAGATACTGATGGACAAGTAGATATTGTAGTAGCGGGAGTTGGTACTGGGGGAACATTAACCGGTGTAGCTGAGGTAATTAAACAACGTAAGCCCAGTTTTCAAGCTATTGCTGTTGAACCAAGTAATAGTCAGGTGCTTTCAGGTGGGAAATCAGGAGCGCATAAAATTCAAGGGATTGGAGCAGGATTTATCCCGGCAATTTGCCGTCTAGAATTGATTGATGAGGTGATTGCTGTATCCGATGAAGATGCGATCGCCTATAGTCGAAGATTAGCAAGAGAAGAAGGTTTATTATCAGGGATTTCTTCAGGTGCGGCTTTGTATGCAGCGATTCAAGTGGCAAAGCGTCCAGAAAATAAGGGTAAGTTAATTGTTATGGTTCAACCTAGTTTTGGGGAACGCTACTTGAGTACCACATTGTTTAAAGATTTATCAGAATTGGAAATATCTGCATCCAATTAGTGAGAATGCAAAGACTAGAGGTAGAGCTAATTGAAGACTCACCCCTAGTTTCTTACTCCAAAATATAAGAATTTAGATAATCTAGAGGAACTGTAAACACATAATATAGTACGCCTCCACCAAGGATAAGCACAGCTATACTCGCTAGAAGTATCCAACGGTCTGGCGGTTGATAGGTATCCTCGTCAATGTCTCGGCGCACAGCGAAATAATGCTGAGTTGAAAGTAACACTGTTAACACACCAACTAAAGCAAAAGCTAAACCTAACTTCCAGCCGCTACCAGGAGGTTGTGGTGCTAATGGTGGTCGAATAATCCGCAATCGCACAATCAAAACGCCAAAACCCATGAGTGCGATCCCACTCCGCATCCACGCTAAGTAAGTCCGCTCATTAGCTAAGTGATCCCGGATTCTATCTGACCTGTATTTCTTTTTTTCTATATTCTTGACTGCTAATTTTTCTGCTTCGATCTTCATGAGATTTACTTTGTCAACCAATGATGAAAATTGGCGATATTTATATATTTTCCTGACTTTTTACGGCATCTGGAAAACCCCTCTCTAAACCTCTCGCCTACCAATGTAGAGACGTTTCATGAAACCTCTCTACACATTCCCCCTTCCCTACTAGGGAAGGGGGTTAGGGGGTTAGGTTTTACGTTAACTTTTCTACATAACGTGAAAAGTCAGATATATTTTCACCTTAAAAAAACTATATCAATAATATGTTTGTCAATTGAATAGTATTTTGTGAGTATACAATCAAAATTATTAATTAAGCTTTGGGTTATCATCAATTCATTTTATTGAAACAGTAAAGAACTAAAATTTACATAATCCAAAAAAAATTAACGCTATGATAATATAAACAAAAAAAAGAAAGAGCCAGATAGATACTGACTCTTAATACAGCAGATTCGATGTTGATGAGGTACAACAACTAATTGAAAAAAGTAATGAATAATGAATAATGAATAATAAATTTACTTATTACTTATTACTTATTACTTATTACTCCTGGTGTACCTCACTTACTTCAAAAGTGCTGTATATCTAGATAATTTTGGATAAATCTTACTTAATCGTTAATTTTTGCAGAAGTAATACCAGCATTCAAAGCAGCTTGTAAATTTTCAGGAATCAACCAGTTAGCATCGCCAGATTGAAAAACTTTCGCGGGTGGAAGATTAAATTCAATTTCTTTAGTTTCGGGGTTAGTTGTAGCAACTAACCGAGTTCCATGAACAAACTTAAAAGCTTTAGGAGGTATGGCTGCTTGTTCTTCTGTAGCAGCTTGTCCGGGAATATAAACGCCTTGACAATCCCATTCGTCATCAGTTTCAGCACCGCTAGGCAGCAGATACAATTCATTGTCGTAGGTTGATGTAGATTTTTTGGGCTTCTCACCGTAGATTAACAGTGTCTTATCGGTTTCATTGCGACAAATTCCCGCAGGATCTTCACTATTCTCTACGATGTACTTTTGGTATTGCAAATTAGAAATTTTTTGTTCAATTTCTGGTGTAATGCCTTGGCTTTGTTTCTCCAGTAAAGCAGATTCCAGTGATTTAGTAATTTCTACATAATCTGGATCATCAGCTAATTTTTTTCCCGCCCAAGATGGTTGAGCAATCATCAAATTTACCAGTAGCAATATGCAAACTAGCGTAATTTTAACAAGGGTATTATTGAATAATTTCATGGTTTCTCCTAAAAATTTGACCGATTGAGATGCTAATTACCTGATTCAAGGTATTACTTGAACTTTTTTATCTCTCTTGTGATGCAATTTATAAATAGAAAATTTCATTTTTGTTTAACTCCAGATATCAATCCATTATCAGGTGATCCCAAAGAAAATTCGTAAGTTATTCGCCTAATATTTTTGCCGATAATTAATAGGTAAGAACCAATACTTACACAGACTATAGCAACTAAAGCCGGAGTTTCTAAGGTGCGGCTTTGTATTAGTATGGAAACACCCAACCCCATTAATATAAAGGGAACTA
Source organism: Trichormus sp. (assembly GCA_050633005.1). GTDB lineage: Bacteria > Cyanobacteriota > Cyanobacteriia > Cyanobacteriales > Nostocaceae > Trichormus. Next base: position 7,066 of record JBODRP010000112.1, read on the forward strand.
AAGAATTACCATAACGAGTAATTGCAGAAGCGATCGCCTGCACCTGAGTTAAGTGATAAGCTGTATAACACCACACACCTACCATCACAGAAAAAACTACCAAAATCACCAGTAACTTATCCCATGTATTAGTGGCAAACATTGGCATATAAATACTGATGTTGTCACTACCGTTAGCGATCGTAACTGCTGCTACGCCATAGGTTTGGGGTGAAAGGAAATTGCTCCACCAAGTTTGAGAAGGTTCAGAAGTATTTACCTCTTCTGTATCACTAGTCTCTTGATTGAGTAGGCGATGAATACCGATGATGATGGGAACAATACCCAGTAAACCAATCCATGATTCCGGTAGGATGAACTTGCCAAAGAAGCTAGGTAAACTGGCAACTACTAACGTACTAAAACCTACATACTGACCAATAACTATGTGACGAGGGCGAAAGCAATGACCTATCTGCGAGAAAAAGAGTGACAGGACAACGATATCATCGAGATTGGTAGCCACAAAAGCCCCAAGTCCTGTAGAAATAGTAGTCAGTAGTTCGCTCATAGGTGCGTCGTTTCTCCTCAATGGTAGTAACCGTCAAGCATCTGTATCGCTGAGATAGAGTTTGCAAGTGTGGACAATTCTGAATTGAGATTAAGTATCTAACTGGTAATTTGCTTGACTGAAGAGCCTGTATCAAAGGCATAGTTTCACTCTATGACGACCGATCAATAAGAGCAAACAGTCTTTTTTGTTAAATCCATAGACTGAATTTATTGATACGCAGATATGACCGCAAAATAATAATTAAAGCTAACTACAGTTATCCGCTACATTTACCGTATAATACTTTCTAATGTACTTAAAATCACTACCACACAATTTATAGAAGTGGTAGTGGTTGTTAATTTTGCGTTTTGAGTTCGGAGCAAAGCAACGTGACGCTGGAACAGTTACGAATTTTTTTAGCCGTGGCGGAAATGTTGCATTTTACCCGTGCAGCTGAAGCACTTTATATCACTCAACCAGCTGTCAGTGCTGCTATCCAAAGTTTAGAGACAGAGTATGGTGTCAGATTATTTCATCGCATCGGTCGTCATATTGAAATCACGGATGCGGGTAAGTTATTACAAGGTGAGGCACAAAAAATTCTCGATCATGTACAGTTAACAGAACGTGGCTTGAAAGAATTAAACAATCTGCAACGGGGAGAGTTAAAAATAGGTGCAAGCCTGACCGTCGGGAACTATTGGCTACCCGAAAAAATTAGTCAATTTAAGCAGTTATATCCTGGGATTTTTATTAATTGTCAGTTGGGAAATGCGGAAGAGATATGTGAAGGTACGGCTGTAGGTATGTATGATCTAGGTTTAGTGACAGGAGAAATCAAACCATCGTTACAACAATCTTTAGCACAAGAAGAAATAGGAAGCGATCGCTTGCAAATTGTTGTGGGTAAATCTCACCCTTGGTTTGGCCATAAAGAAATTTCTTTAGACAAATTATTTAGTACCAGTTGGGTGATGCGTGAATCTGGTTCTGGCGCGCAGCAGATGTTTGAACAAGCTTTAGAGAGTTGGGGAATTGAACCTAACAATCTAGATGTTGTACTTAACCTCAACACCAGTGAAATGGTGAAAGCCGTTGTCGAAAGTGGCGTTGGTGCGGCTGCACTGCCAGAATCAATGGTACAAAAAGAATTACAACTAGGCACGTTGCACGCTCTACACATTATCAAACCTCAACAACAATCTAAAAAAGAATTAGAAATTATCCAACCAATTTGGAAACTCAAACATCGCCAACGTTTTCATACACGAGTGATGGTAGCTTTTGAAAATCTGCTCATACAAGATAATATACAGGTGGCTTAGTTTAATGATGGTTGCTTTTTAACTAAAATCGCTAGACAAATACAACTCGCCGCTAATTTTATCACGTTTAAAGCTTGTGTCTTTAAAATAATTATCCCGCCCAAAATTATTAATACAAAGGGCAAAATATAGTTACTATACTGCTTTAATAAATTTGCTAATTTTGTTTGATAGGTAAATTTATAAGCTACATAACACCAAATTGCCACTAATATAAAAAATACTGCAATAATAATTATAAAATTAATTGTATTACTACTGGCAAATAATGGTATGTAGACGCTGATATTATCACTACCATTGGCAATGGTGAGGGCTGCAATGTTGTAAGTTTGAGCATTAAACCAACTTGTAGTGTTGGTATCTTGATATTCTAATGTAGCTAATGTTACTTCTAAACTTTCATTTTCTTCTTGATTGATCAAACTGCTGATACCCATAGCGATCGGTATTAATCCCAGCAATCCAATCCAATTGGGTGGTATGATTAAACCGCCAAATAATCCAGGAAGACTAGCAATAATTAAGACTGTAAAGCCTAAGTATTGACCAGCAACAATATGCCGCAACCTCAAGCTAGAATTTATCTGAGAAAACAATATTAATAAAATAACGATATCATCAATGTTAGTGGCAACGAAAGCTGAGATTCCCACTAAGAGTGTAGTAATGAACTCACTCATTACAGAGTATCCTGATTTGTTAGCAGAATTTTTATTAATTATCTCATAATGAGTAATATAATCACAACTATTACAGAGGGAATTATTGCTTTTACTGCCACCAATATTGATGACATTATTATTCTCATGCTGTTTTTTTCACAGCTAAATCATCAATTTCGTCGTCGTCATATTTTTGTGGGACAATATCTAGGTTTTTTTGCCATTATCATTGCTAGTTTACCAGGCTTTTTGGGGAGTTTAGTAATACCAAGAGCTTGGATAGGATTATTAGGAATGTTTCCCATAGCAATTGGGATTAAGCAATTATGGCAGCGAGAAATAGAAAATCCAGAAGTTCAGACTGTCAACGCTCATTTAAACTTATCGGGTAATAGTAATAGTCCCCTGAAGTTCATTTTGAGTATTCTCAGTCCTCAAACTTATAAAGTTGCGGCAGTCACATTTGCTAACGGTGGCGATAATATCAGTATTTATATTCCCTTATTTGCTAGTAACAGTTTCATGAATTTACTCATAATTCTGACAGTTTTTATAATTTTAAAAGGAGTTTGGTACGCAGCCGCTTATTTATTGGCTCGACAAGCTAGAATTGCTTATATTTTAACAAAATATGGTAAAAAATTTGTACCTTTGATATTAATTGGTTTGGGTTTGTATCTCATGTATGAAAGGGGTACATTTAACCTACTTTTCAGACAAGGTACTTCCAGATAAAAAAATATCCAAGTTGTAGGGTGCGTCAGTGCGATATAACCTAACTATAATCAGATATTCTTCATACTGACGCACCATACCCAAGCATCAATTTTGGATAATTTATTTTTTGGTGTTCCCTAAATAGGTATTTATTATTGGGTATCTTGATTCATTTAAAACTCTCCTAGACACATATTTTCTAAATATTGAGAAAGTAGTTTAGCCATTCAGAGATGATTTATAAAGTAAAGCTTAAATTGTAGGGTGCGTTAAAGCAACGCGTAACGCACCGTGTGATTATGGTGCGTTACGGCAATTCATACTTTCGCTCATACTCAAATCCTTACACTGCCGTAACACACCCTACTTAATATTTACTTTATAAATAGGCTCTCAATTACTTTTATTTATCGTTTTAAAAAGAAAGAATATTTGCTCTTATCAAGTTGAAAGGAATAATATTGGTTTCAGACAAAGCCGAGTATTTGACTGAGAACACAATACATAGAAAATTACCAATTTAATTGATAGCGGAGACTATAACTCATTTACTTCATAGTTGGTTATACCAGTTCTCTATGAAGTTGCATCAAATCAATGATGTAAAGACGTTGTATGCAACGTCTTTACAGTACAGAATAAAGTGCATCTTAATCAAGAAACGGTATTACAATCATCAGTTTGTTAATACTAGGCAAAATACTCCAGAAATCTCCTGATGTACTCTCACCTTAAAAAGTAGAGAGCAACTAGGGAGAACAAATTTGAACAAATTTAAATCCTTGCGAGCAACACAATACACATGACTTGGTTAATTGGTACTCTAATTATCGGGGTTTCTGTTGCTATTGCTACTACCTTTGATGACAACCTGTACTTGACAGCGTTCTTTGGTAAAGTCAATCGCACCTTTCGTCCCCAGCATATTATTATCGGTGAATTTATCGGATTTACTCTCTTAGTGCTTGCTAGTCTTCCTGGTTTTTTCGGCGGTCTAATTATTCCGCATACCTGGATTGGATTATTAGGTTTTCTACCAGTCGCTATTGGGATTAATCATTTATTAAATCGAGACAGTGAAGAAGAAGCAGTACAAACTGTATCAGTTGACTTCAAATCTCGTGCAGAATCGCCGCGTCACTACAAAAAATCCCTATTAGCAACTCTATGCGACCCTCAAACCTATCGTGTCTCTGCTGTTACTGTTGCTAATGGCGGAAATAATATCGGAATTTATGTACCTTTGTTTGCTAGCAGTAACCTTACAAGTTTGGGTGTAATTTTGTGTGTCTGCTATTCAGCAATTGGACTGTGGTGTTTTCTATCTTACAATTTGACTCGTAATCCTCTCATGGCTAAGGTTTTAGCTCGTCATGGTCGGAAAGTATTTCCCTTCGTATTAATCTACTTAGGGTTTTCGATACTGGTAAAAAGCGAAACGTATCGTCTATTACCTAGTATTGCGATGTTTTCTAATTAGATACTAATAAACTAACTTGAGGCTTACCAACATCAAGATAAAGTAAACCATAAACCGCAGTGGTTTCTGCGGCGCAATTTGACAAACTTTAGCTCCTAGTAATACTCCTGGTACTGAGCCAAGCCATATTGGTAATACTAAACTCCAATCAACTGTTCCCAAGCTGAGATGTCCAACAGCAGTGAATACTAAGAGAATTGCAGCTTGTGATATATCTGTACCAACTAATTTTCGCGCATCTAAACGAAAAAATGTAATCAAAGCTAAAGCAAACATTGAACCGGAAGCAACACTTGTGAGTCCGACAATACAGCCTAAAAATGCTCCTACACTTACTGTCTGTAAGCGTCCTAGATGGGTAGTTAAATCAAATTTAGGTAGTTCAGGTAGTTGTAGTTGGGGAAAAAAGGTCAATAGTAGCATCTGCACCAAAGCTAAAAAAGTGACTAATAAAATTGTCACACCCAACAAATGCAGCATGATGTTGTTCAAGCTCTGTTCATTCTTGAGTTTAATTAAGTGCAGTATCCCTACCCCTAACAAAGAACCCGGAACACTCCCCAAAGCCAGCCATTTGACTACTTCTTTGTCGAGGGTTTGTTGCTGCCAATGCTTGATACTACCAATAACTTTCATGAGTGTTGCTGCAACAACGTCAGAACTTACTGCTACAGCAGGTGGTACTTGAAAAACAAAAATCAGCATTGGGGTAATGAGAGAAGCACCTCCGATTCCTGTCAAACCAACAACAATACCAACTAGAAAGCTGAAGAAAGGCAATAATAAAAAATCCATACTCCTGTTCTTAACTGGGGTTTTGTGAATGCAGTTGTGTTGAGATGAAACTCAAATATTGCTTGTAATGCTTTAGTGCAAAAGGTTTCGTGTAGCTGCAAGTTTTGGATAACCGCAGAAAAATACTATAACTTGATTGACTTATCGTATTTTAATGTTAAAAGTAGTAAAAGTCTATGTTTTTATGAATTAATACAAACTACTTATATTAATTAATACTTAAAAATTTTGAATTGCTATCTAGAAGTCAATGATAGTAAATACTTGAACTTCAGTATTAAAAAAGTGATAGCATAACAAAAAACTACATCAAGTTAAGCGAAATATCGTAGTTTATTATGCCAGAAGTAGAAACACTCAAAGATGAAAATCAACATTCCCCACGAGTATCGCCCATCAAATTCATACAAAGATTGCTAGCTAGACACTGGCGTTCTTTGTCGATGCTATTCCTGGGGGTATATTTACCACTGCAAATTTTTGGACTATTGGCGTTAGAGGTGCGGTACAACGAAGGTGGTTTTCCTTGGGATTTACCGATTCTAATGACTATTCACTCTCTATCACAGCCTCAACTAGATATATTCGCTGCGATTTTGACTAAATTCGGTTCTTTTCGGACTGTGTTACCGATTTTGACTGTGATTGTATTGATTTTACTGGTACAACGTCGCTGGCGATCGCTAACTTATTTACTGATTACTGCTGCTGGTAGTGCTACGATCAACCGCACAGCCAAAGAATTTTGGCACAGAATCCGTCCTCATATCTGGGAATCTGTCGCACCAGAGTTTGATTATTCATTCCCTAGTGGTCATGCTATGACGAGTATGACGTTGATTGCTATTTTGGTGGTTTTAACTTGGGGTAGTGCTTGGCGTTGGTTGACAGTAATTTTCGGTAGTGTGTATATCCTGGCTATAGGTTGGACACGTCTATACTTAGGGGTACACTTTCCCAGTGATATTATTGCTGGTTGGATGGTGGCGATCGCGTGGGCGATTGGTGTAAGTTTTATTATTCGACCATTATCACAGTCAGCAAATATTACAAGTCAAAAACCTGCGATTGAAACCAAGTTACTTCGTCAAGAAAAGGAATTACTCAATAAGGAGTAATTTTTGAACGCAAAATACATAGATTTTATTAATACATAAATCTATGTATAATGAACTATTGTAGAAATTTCAACTTCTGTTTAACCCTAGACTTTTTTAACTTTTTATTTTAAAGTACGGTTAATTGATAAAATTACCGGACAAAAATGATTGATATCCAAAATAGTGGTCAAGAGTCGCTATCACAAACCTCAGAAAATGTACCTAAAACATTATTGCAGAGGCTCAGAGGCGGATTTTTCTTAGTAATTGGATACTTATTATCACCGCTATGCTGGTGGAATGATTTGGTATTTAATTTACCAATTGCTTATTTTTTCGGCTATATTTGTAGTCTGTTTGCACCTAAATTACTGATGCCTGGAGTTATTGTTGGTTACTGGTTATCTAACATTATTGGTATTTTATTAATGCAAGCAGGTGCAATTGATATGTGGCAAAAACCAACTCAAGAACGCAACTTAAAAAAAGAGTTATTAACAGGCTTACTTTCTTCAACTGCCTATACATTTTTAATTGTGGTATTAATCCAGTTGAAAATTCTCGATACCCCCAGTTTATTTTCTGGTAGTTAGTATAAAACCCAGTTTCTTCTACTGGGTTACTGTATTAAAAGTAATTACTTTAGTTTTAGAATCTCATTCAGATTTAAAAACTTGGGTGTATCCTTGGTCATAATTAAAGGTAATTTACCATCCCATTTTTCTATTGCTTGCCTTGCCAAAATATCATTCGTTAAACTATCACGTAATAACCTGTTGATATCTGCTTCTCCTTTAGCCAAGTTTACCTGAGCTTCTGCTTGTTTTGCCGCTTTGATTGCTATAAAACCTGCCCTTTTAGCATCTTGTTCTGCAATTTGTTTGGCTTCAACTGCTGCACTAAACTTATCTGAAAATTTGACACTAACCAGCGAAATAGCATCAACTGCAATATGGTATTCAGACAATCTTGATGTTAGCGTTTCATCAACTCCAGATTTTGCTTCTCCTCGTTTAGTCACTATTTCTTCTGCCGTATACTTTGCTATCACTGCTTTCAAAACTTCTTTTATTGCTGGATTAATAATTTTATCAATAATATCTTTTTCATCACCAATTTCTTGAAATATTATATTGGTTTCTTCTGGAATAGCGTGCCAGTTTAATACTACGTCTATAAAAACATCTTGTAAGTCTTTAGAAGAAGCTTTAGTAGCTATTTCTTGTTTTTGGATTCTTACGCTAATTTTTTCGACTGTATTGACAATAGGAATTATGATATGTATCCCTTCACCTATTACTGTTTCTTGCACCTTACCAAATTGCATTAATACACCGCGTTCTCCAGCATTTATTACCACAAAAGGTGTCAGTAAAATTGTAATTAAAAATAAAAGTGCACTTACTTTACCAGTATTATTTTTAAATTTAATTTGTTTCATATTTATGGCTCTCCCAGACTGGTTTGATAAATTAACACTAAAAAATGGCTAAAACGATTGATATAACAAGGTTTGTCTAAAATAGAATCAAAGATTTAAGTAAGTCGGTGCAATAAAACCAAACTATGTGAAGAAAAGTAAATAAGGCT
>JBODRP010000113.1:0-15261 GCA_050633005.1 Trichormus sp.
AGCGTGTAGGACATCCAACGCAAAAACCCCGTATCGTTATTGAGCGTTTAATTAAAGCTCTATCATTTCCCGGCTCTACAGTATTAGACTTCTTTGCTGGTAGCGGAGTAACAACCCGTGTAGCTATTGATCTAAAGCGTCATAGTATCGCCTCCGATTTGTCACCAACTCTATCGCAATATTTAGAACAGCAGCTAGCAGATGTAGCCTACTTAGCAGATAGTTCTCAAGGATATAGCTACCAAATAATAAATGATTTGGATCGACACCCAATTATTTCTACAATAAATCGGCATATTTTTTAGACTGTCTCGTTTTCAGCGTTGCTTGTCGCCCCATCAGGAGTTCACGACAAACTCAAAACATGATTCTATTGTTGGCTGAAACTCTTATTCTTTTAACTCTATTCCGACTACAGCTTTTAGGGAACACCAAAAAATCAATTATCCGAAATTAATGATTCGGTAGGGTGCGTCAGTATGAATAATTTCTGAGTATAGTTAGGTTCTATCGCACTGACGCACCCTACAGTTTGGATATTTTTTTTAATCTGCAAGTCCCTTAGAGCCAGTATGGGCGAGTTCACAAATACCCTAGTTGATCAACCCAAGATATTTATGACCCCGCCCCTACCAATATGGACTACTCTCCAACCCTAAATTCGGGTATGCCCTTGTAATTTGACAAAGGTATTGAAATATCTATTTTTTTTCTGGATGTAATTGCTCTTTTGAGGAAACTATCCCCATCTGGTTGATTGCGGCGATCATTTGATACAAACGTCCTAAATCTCGTTGATTAAAGTATAGAACTATGCGTGGTAGGTCAACAGTTTCGTCTTGGTTTTCTTGTGGTAGAGCCTGACTTTTCTCAATTTTTCCTTTGACAATAATGTCACTAAATTGATCATTGAGATATTCCACTTCTGTATCTGATAACTCCTGCATTAAGCGAATTACCAACTGATCACCTACATAGCGACTAGAGTGATAAACCTGGTAAAAACGGGTGATAGCATCACAAGCTACTTCCAAGTTGTCGGTGACAGTATAAAGACTGGGATCTTCAGGACTTACCAAGGCTGTTTTCACCAGATGTTCATCAATGTATTGACTCCAAGATTGCCAATAATTACCGCCGGGGTGGTCAATTAAAACTACGGGGACAGGGCCGAATTTACCTGTTTGGCTTAATGTCATGCACTCAAAAGCTTCATCTTGAGTACCAAATCCGCCAGGGAATAAGGCGACAGCATCACTTTCTTTGAGGAGAAATAACTTCCGGGTAAAGAAATATTTAAAATGAATTAACTTAGGATCACCCTCAATAATTGGGTTAGCTTGCTGTTCAAAAGGTAACTGAATATTTAAGCCAAAAGAATTGTCTCTCCCTGCTCCCTCATGACCAGCTTCCATAATTCCACCACCGCCACCAGTCATGACCATAAAACCTAACTGGGTGATGGTACGCCCGAATTTCAAAGCCATTTGGTACTCTGGTGTGTCTGGTGAGAGACGAGCCGAACCAAAAATTGTGACTTTGCGGACGTGTCGATAGTCATAAAATAGCTCAAAGCCTCGCTCCATATCTGCTAGAGAGGCAGACAATATCTTCCAATCGAGGCGATCGATATCAGTATCAGCTAGGCGAATGATAGTAGCTAGAGCCTGCTGAATGTATTGCCGATGTTTTAAATTGGGTAAGCGGTCGATTAATGCACCGATATCCGCTTGGAAAGACTCGAATGTGTCAAATGACGCAGATGAAGTCATGGGAAGTGCCAACAAAATGGCATTACATTTTACCTAATTTTGATGTGCAATTTAGCAATTGCTGGTCATGAGGCAACAGTTAACAGTCAAAGGTTAACAGTTAACAGTGCTTAACAGGTTCATCAGTCTTGATGAAATGTCAATTTGTCAGTGGGATGCTGACTCTATTTTTTGAGAGCATAAAGGGTTTGTGAGATGATAAATTTGACATTTCACAAACTTACTGACAAATATTGACTCCAATCTAATCGCTAATCGAGTACTCAAAAGAAATTGACTTGTTTCATGGCTTGTCAAAATACTTATCCAATGTGTTAATTAATGTACTTTTAGGTACTGCACCAACTACCATGTCAACCTTTTGTCCACCTTTAAAAATCATCAAGGTGGGTATGCTGCGGATACCGTATTGGCTAGCAACTTGGGGATTTTCATCCGTGTTGACTTTCACAACTTTTAGTTGACCTACGTACTGAGATGCGATTTCTTCAACGACAGGTGCTACCATTCTGCAAGGGCCACACCAAGGAGCCCAAAAATCGACTAAAACAGGTACGGAGCTATCGAGTACCTCTAGCTTAAAAGTAGAATCTGTAACTTCTGTGGCTGCTGACATGCCTAAAAACCTTTGCCAATTATATTTCTGACTTTCGTGAAAATTCTACCATAGCAAAAACATCGAACATAAATATAAGGATGTACATTTGCAAAGAACTCCAGAATTTATTCATAAATTGACAGACATAAGGAACCGCCCGAACAGTAGTCCGGGCGGAGTGTGGTGTGAGGAGTGAACGGAAACATGCGTCTCCGCTATTTCTATTGTAGGCGACAGATGTGATTTTTCCAGGGAATGTTTAGGACTCTGGAAAAAATTTCTGAAGGATTGAAAGTATTTATCTATTCAGGATTAGGTATTTATTAGGTGTAGGGGTGTAGGGGTGTACGGGTTTAAGAAATGATGAATTTCTCTATGATTTTACAATTATGCCTGACTTAGTTGCTTAAAAATCAAGGACTCTCCAACTATTGCCTATTCCCCTAACCCTATTCTCCTAACCCTTTATTTACCCATGCCTAATTGTTGAGCTTTTTGATAAACTTTACCTTCGGTTAACAAAGAAGGCGCAATCACAACTTCAACTTGCTGCATTTCTTTGAGATTTTTCGCGCCTAATGTTCCCATGCTAGTTTTTAAAGCACCCAAAAGATTGTGAGTACCATCATCTAGCCCGGCTGGCCCGGTGAGTATTTGTGCTAAAGAACCGGTTGTACCAACGCGAATTCGTGTTCCACGGGGCAATACTGGGCTAGGAGTAGCCATACCCCAGTGATAGCCTCTTCCTGGGGCTTCTGCGGCTCTAGCAAAGGGAGAACCAATCATCACACCATCAGCACCACAGGCGATACACTTACAGATGTCACCACCGGTGATTAAACCACCATCAGCAATGATGGGGACATACTTACCAGTTGATTGGAAGTATTCGTCACGGGCGGCGGCGCAGTCAGCGATCGCAGTTGCTTGGGGTACACCCACACCCAATACACCGCGAGATGTACAAGCTGCACCAGGGCCAATCCCTACTAAGACAGCCGCCGCGCCAGCTTTGAGCAAGTCCATTGTAACTTCGTAGGTTACACAGTTCCCCAAGACGACGGGGATAGGCATAGAACGGCAAAATTCTGCCAAATCAAGGGGTGTGACTGATTCTGGCGATAGGTGAGCAGTAGAAACTACTGTAGCTTGGATAAAGAATAAATCTGCCCCAGCTTTGGCGACTACTTCACCATATTTGCTAGCACCTACCGGAGTAGCACTAACTGCGGCAATACCGCCTTGTTCTTTAATTTCCTGAATACGTTTTTCAATTAATTCTGGCTTAATTGGCTCGGCATAGAGTTCTTGCATCAAGGAGACAAATTCATCTTTACCTACTGATGCAATCCGATCCAAAATGGGATTTGGGTCAAGATAGCGAGTTTGGATACCCTCTAGGTTGAGAACACCCAATGCACCTAGCTCTGACAGCTTGACAGCCATCCCCACATCAACAACACCATCCATTGCACTGGCAATGATGGGAATTTCACGCTCGATATTACCAATTTTCCACCGAGTATCGGCTAAACTCGGATCTAGTGTTCTGTTACCGGGGACTAAAGCAATTTCATCAATGCCATAGGCTCTACGAGCTGTCTTCCCCCGCCCAAGTTGAATTTCCACGCTGTTAACTTTTCTAAATTCTGTTCTAGCTAGGGTATCAAATTGTGAGATAAATTGCAGCGTTTTTTTTGGGATTGGGTTAAGGGCATCGGGAATTGGGCATCGGGAATTGGGCATAGGGAATTGGGCATGGGGAATTGGGCCAACAAAGACTAAATAACTAAAATTTAAAAGTCTTCATCCCCAGTCAACCAATGCAAGGATTTTAGAGTTGCGATTTTGGATTGACCCCGACCACTCCTTGGGTGCGGGGCTTGGAGATTTTAGATTGACGATTGTAGATTTTTCCACCCACCAGGGGGAGCCACTGCGGTGGACGGGTTTCCCGGCATAAAGGAGGCAGTGCGTTGGGCGGCTTTGCCGACTTGAAGCAACTGCCGTCAAGTGGCTTTGGGGCTTGTAACCCAAAAAATCCAAAATCCAAAATCTCAAATTCGGAGGGTCAAGGGTCAATAGTCAACACTCAAGCTAGAATTGATACGATACTTGTCAGATTTGATGTTGCAGCCTTGATCCAATCTGAAACTTTAGAACTACTGGAATGGCATCGTTTATGCCAGCACCTCTCCACGTTTGCCGCTACTAAGTTAGGGGCGATCGCATCTTTGCGTCTCCAAATCCCTGCATCTCAAGCAGCAAGTGAGCATTTATTAAGACAAACTAAGGAAGTCTATCAACTAGAAAGTCGCGTCACGACGGGATTGTCTTTTGAAGGAGTTCAAGATATTGGTGATTCCCTAGAACGGGCAGAACTCCAAGGGATTTTGGCCGGGGATGAATTATTGGCGATCGCTACTACTTTGGCAGGGGCGAGAAGTTTACGCCGTGTTATTGATAACCAAGAAGATTTACCAGTATTAAAAGAAATTGTCGCTGATTTACGCACTTATCCCGAATTAGAGCAAGAAATTCACCGTTGTATTGATGAGCGAGGGCAAGTAACTGACCGTGCTAGTGTCAAACTCGGAGAAATTCGCACGGAATTGCGGAGATTACGCAGCCAAATTACCCAAAAGCTGCAAAATATCTTACAAGCTAAATCTGGGGCAGTCCAAGAACAAATTATTACCCAACGGGGAGATCGCTTTGTTATCCCCGTGAAAGCCCCCCAAAAAGATGCAATTCCTGGTATTGTTCATGACACTTCGACTAGTGGCGCAACTCTTTACATTGAGCCAAATTCAATTGTGCCGATGGGTAATCAATTGCGTCAAACCATCAGGAGAGAGCAAGCGGAAGAGGAAGTAATTAAACGTGCTTTAACGGAGCAAGTCGCCGCCGTCAAGCCTGACTTAGAAAGGTTATTGGCAATTGTCACAACTTTGGATTTAGCAACCGCTAGAGCCAGATATAGTTTATGGTTGCAAGCTAATCCCCCTAGATTTGTAGACAGAGAACAACAGGAAATCATCACCTTACGACAGCTACGCCATCCTTTATTGGTTTGGCAACAGCACCAAGAACAAGGTCATGCAGTCATTCCCGTTGATTTGTTGATTAGTCCACACATCAAAGTCGTGACAATTACCGGGCCGAACACTGGGGGCAAAACTGTCACACTAAAGACCCTAGGATTGGCAGCATTAATGGCCAAAGTAGGTTTATTTGTCCCAGCCCGTGAGCCAGTAGAAATCCCCTGGTTTGACCAAGTATTGGCAGATATCGGTGATGAACAATCCTTACAGCAAAGTTTATCTACCTTCTCTGGTCATATTCGTCGGATTAGCCGCATTTTGAATGCTTTAGGCAATGAAGGAGAGGTGACAGGTGACAGGGAACAGGGAACAGGTGACAGGGAAGAAGACACAATGCCCAATGCCCAATGCCCCATGCCCTTAACCCAATCTCTAGTTTTACTCGATGAAGTCGGTGCGGGTACAGATCCGGCGGAAGGAAGTGCTTTGGCGATCGCACTTCTCAACTACTTGGCTGATCATGCCCAACTCACAATAGCCACAACTCACTTTGGCGAATTAAAAGCCCTCAAATACGAAGATGCGCGCTTTGAAAACGCTTCGGTAGAGTTTGATGAGACGACTTTATCCCCTACCTATCGCCTATTATGGGGGATTCCGGGACGCTCTAATGCTTTGGCGATCGCTTTGCGTTTGGGATTAAAACCAGAGGTGGTAGAACAGGCAAAAACCCAAGTGGGAGAGGCGACAGACGAAGTAAATCAGGTAATTGCGGGATTAGAAGCCCAGCGTCGTAGCCAAGAAACTAAAGCGGCAGAAGCGCAGAAACTCTTACAACAAGCGGAACGGTTGTATAAAGAAGTATCGGCGAAAGCCGCCGCCCTAGAAGAAAGGGAACAGTCTCTGAAGGTTTCTCAGGAAGTTGCTGTACAGCAAGCAATTACCCAAGCCAAAGGTGAAATTGCTAAAGTTATTCGCCGCTTGCAGCAGGGTACAGCTACAGCCCAAGATGCCCAACAAGCCACGCAGTCTATCAATCAAATTGCCCAGAAGTATCAACCAGCACCACCGCCTAAACAAAAAATTGGTTTTATGCCCAAAGTAGGCGATCGCATTCGCTTATCTCAATTTGGACAAACCGCAGAAGTTTTAACCGCACCCGATGAAGATGGGGAATTTAGCGTCCGGTTTGGGATTATGAAGATGACTGTTAAGTTGCAAGATATCGAATCTCTTGACGGTCAAAAACCTGAACCCATGACTAAACCCAAACCCAGCCCCACCACAGTTACACCACCACCTCCAGCCGCCCCAGCCATTCGCACTTCCAAAAATACCGTCGATATCCGTGGTAAACGGGTAGCAGATGCGGAAATCATTCTAGATAAGGCCATTTCTGAAGCTCAAGGTCAAATCTGGATTATTCACGGTCACGGTACTGGCAAATTACGTCAAGGTGTTCACGCCTTCTTACACCAGCATCCCAGAGTCAGCCGCTTTGAAGCCGCAGAACAAGCTGATGGTGGTAGTGGGGTGACTATTGCTTATATTGGTTGAGGCAGGGGAGCAGGGAGCAGGGGAGCAGGGGGCAGGGAGCAGGGGGGCAGGGGGCAGGGGGAGAAAAACTCTTAAATTTGGAATTTTGTAGCAAGATCCCGTAGGGTATTTTGAATTTTTCTGCCCAATTCCCAATGCCCCATGCCCAATTCCCAATTCCCATTAATTAACAACTTAATTTTTAAGCAATAAATATCACAAGTATTAAATCAGAATTTTTCGTTTTTAGATTATTCATAACCTGACGATGCTAGTAATGAATAATTAAAGGCGAGATTATTTAAATATATTTATTTATACTTTTGTACGGAATTAGCCGATTAAATTGGTAAATTTTACCAGCAAAATATATCTTTAACACTGTTGAAAATAAAAATTCATCTTGTAGAGTAAGACAGTGACAATTGCTGTTTATCAAAAGTAAGAAAAGCAAGTGTAGAGAGAGGGGTGTAAGGGTGTAGGGGTGTAGGGGTATAGGGGTATAGGGGTGTAGGGGAAAAGATATCATTATCGTCTTTAATTGTGAACTTTATTTCCTGCTCCCTGCCCCCTGCCCCCTGCTCCCTGCCCCTTCCTCCCGCCCTCTGCCTTCTTAACAAGAAACCAACTCTCATCATCAAGAGTCTGGTTTCAAAATGGGTAACAGCAACCGCCCCTATCAGCCTGATCACCTATGCTAAAAGTTATGCACTCGGCCGCTGATTCAGCCACTCCCAATTCTCAATGGGAGGAGTTAACTAAACTTCCCAACCCTAATGTTGTGCAATGGGAAAACATTAAAACCCAGTTAGATTTAGTGCTAATGGCACTAGAAACTTTAACTGGTATTGGTTCTGAGGCGATGCTCTCAGCCGCAATTGATTTGAATTTGGAGTCGAGAGTGCCAGATCGCGTAGCTTTATGGCGACTGCGACAGTCGAATCCCATACGCAAAGGTCAAGGAGGGCGAAAAAAACTAGATGTGGAAGAAGCGCGATCGCTAGTTCTGATTATCTGTTACCTCGCCAAACAGCACCAGGAATTGATTCGCCGTGCTGTGGGACTACTTGAACAAGTGGCGGCAAAAAATCGAGAACCGCATCAGGTTGCTTTACTGGGAGATTATATTGATGCTTTCTGCAACACTTACCAAGAACGCATGGAAGAGGATGAACAAATCTCAACGGATCTACTTACCAATTTGTCTATCAAGCTGCTGATAGATTTGCTCTTTTACAGCGCACCTGGTGGACATCGCCGTCTCTGGTTAGCTCTCATAGACCGTTCTGCAAAAATTTGAAAACCTGTTGTTTGTCCTGCCATGCCTCTATCAAACTCTATTATTCGTCGTTATACACCTCCTACTTGTACTCTAGAAGTATTAGCCCAAAGTTCTCCCTTATCTCGTTGGATGGGGAAACCTGTAATCAAGCAGTTAACTTTTGAGTTACGCTTTGATGATCCAACTTTGCCAGAAGAACAGCGAGTGCCAATCAGAGGCGATCGTGATCAACTAGAAGCTTTATGTGATGCTGTCACTACTTACGTACAAGAACTTCTACAACGTTCGCCCGAAAGCTTTTGCTTTAGTTTTTCTGGTTTTGAGGATTCTACTAAAGTATCGGATGACACAGAATTAACAGATTTCCAGCCAGAACCTTTATTAGCCAAAACATCAAATAATTTTACATCCCCAATTTCAGGGTCAAAAATCTACTTAGAAGCCAACAGTTATTTAACTCACAATTTATATCTCGGTTCTCTGGCTAATCAAATTTCTGGTGCTGTTATTTCACTGACTCTTTTGCAATTGTTTGATTTAGCAAATGCTTTAGATGAGTATACAGCTGATGTTTTAGCGTTACCTATGCTCAACCAAAATGGTTCAGTGGTGCGCTTCCCCACCTGGGTGAGTGTAGCTGCAATGTTTGTTATAGCTATAGGTTTAACGCCTTTGACTTGGCAATATGCTAGCAATCTACGAACAAACCAGCCGCAAACAGCTAAAACAGCCGAATCTCCAGAGTCACAAGTTGCTCTTCAGCCGCCACCTGAGCCTAATTTCCCTACACCTCAAGCACAACTGACTCCCCCTAATAATTCCTCATCCTTACCTCTTACTTCTACCCCTGTATTACCTCCCACTAGTAATTTACCAACATCAACTCAGCCATCTCCTAGTTCTGATCTAGCAGCTAATTCTCTGGAATCAAAACCAACATCGAGCTTACCTCAAACACAAATTCCATCGGTATCGAGCAATTCATCAGTTAACATCCCAGAAACCCAAATTGCTATTCAATCTAATCCTTCATTAGCAACTAACTCCCCAGATTTGGGGCTGCCCATCAAACGGAATTTACCACCCAGGCCATCTTCTACTCCCGCCCCACTCCCTGCCCCACTCGCTACTCTACCAAATGCTAGCGGTAGCAATGCTATTCCTCGACTTTACTCACCAGTACCTTCCCCACAGCCTGAAGTCGGAATCAGTTCCTCTGCAACTACCCCCTCCAATGTCCCTGATACTAATTCCTTAGCTAGAAGATTAAGTGTGACACGCAACAATCCCACGCCCACAGAAATTTCTGTGAACAGCAACAGTACACTATTTGATACACCCCAAGTAGCAGAAGCTAGAGCATTTTTGCAAAAACGCTGGCAACCACCTACAGGATTTGATCAAACTCTAGAATATAGCGTGATTGTGGCTGTGGATGGCTCAGTTCAACGAATTGATCCATTAGGTAAAGCCGCTAGGGAGAACGTTGATATGGCGGGTATGCCTGCCATTGGAGAACAGTTTGTTTCTGCCAATCGCTACGGACGAAATACTAGAATTAGAGTTGTTCTAAATCCAGATGGTAAGGTACAAACTTTTCTGGAAGGTGAATGAGTTTTGTTGATGGTTTTTATGTAGGGTGTGTGACGCTGCGAAAGTATTTAAACGTAGTCATGAGACTGATAGCGTCACGCACCAACTATATATTGTGACACTTGCGTAAGTCCTGTTTTTATAGAGTTTGTAGTTTGGTAGGGTAATCCATAATTCGCAAGGGTTTTTGGGTTTGGCTCTATTTCAAAATTTTAGTGAATTGGTATTAGCAGCGAGAGTAAAGCATCCGCCAAAGCTTGCGGTGCGTTACGGCTTACGCCTAACACAACCTACACATACTACATATACTCAATTTTTTTGTTGTTTTTTCACGACTTTTTCAGCAAGCCCTAAATAGCAGTGAAAACAAAAGGACTACTACAAGCAGTCCTTTTGTTTTTAATTGAAATTTTTATTTTAATAACGGGATTTTTTGTACTTTAATTTTTGTTTCTTCTGCCGTTTTTGTGATGTAGCAACTGCATGATCTACCGGGTAGCCAACAACGGGAATAACCTGATATTTGCGATCTTCTTCTAAATTTTTCAGTTCAGTGTAATCAACCCAATGAATGCAATCAACCGGACAAGTGTCAATTGCTTCTTGAATAACCTCTTCTGCGTCCCCATCTTGGCGGATTACCCGCGATCGCCCATAATCTGGTTCAATGTAAAAGGTATTACGCGCTACGTGAGCGCAGTGTTTACAGCCAATACAGGTGATTTCGTCAACGTAAACACCTTTTTGGCGTACCATACCCCCCAATTCCGGTTCTAACCCAGAACGTTCTGGCGCATCCCGTAAAAAACCGCCGAGTTCTGGCTCGAAACCGGAACGATCTTCTTGTTGTTCCGGTGACGGCAGAAAATCATCCATTACGCACTCCAGCGTTGTACAACTAAGCGAATCGAACCATCTGCATTTTTTTGCTGTTCAGCTACCTGAAAGCCTACACGCGCTGTTTCTTGTACTACTGTTTGATAAGCATAACGCTGAGTAACTTGCCGCAAGAAACCATCCACAGATAGATTTTGCTGCCAATATTGCAAGTCAGCAACTAGTTCGTATTCTTTGCCATTCCATCTAAAACCGATATCATAGCCATTTTCCTGCTCAATGGTAATTTCCGCAGGATGGGTTTGACCACGATATCCACGTACTTCTCTAGGGCCGGGTTTCCAGTCAATGCCTAAATCAGTCAGAGCATCTTTTAAGGATTCTAGGTTACGGATTTGAGTTTTAATTTGGCTAAAGTGTGACATGGTTGTTGTAAATCAATGACACTAAACTATGTGGAAAACTTACCAATCGCTGTAGGTAGTGTGTGTATTCACTACACTAGATTCCTGCACATTAGCAGCGAAATATTCTGAGGTTGGCTCTTGAGTAAGTACTTGCCCTAGCTGTGCCTCTATCGCGGCTGTAACTTCAGCACAAGAAGCTCCTACAATGCCAGTGACTTTTTCCTGTACCCGACCGTCTGGATAAATTATGAACTCTAATGTCTCCATGCTCTTGGCCAACCACAATAAACACTTTTGGATTGAACTGCCTTAGCAGCAGGCTATATGTATAGCCGTAGGAACATTGTTACTTAGGGACAAATTTGCCATTTTTTAACTAATGTTCCATCTCTCAAAATAAATATCTCAGAAATTTTACAAAATTTATTAATTTTATAAGTCTACACATCTATCAATAGTTAGTCTCTCTTAACCTATTTAATTAGTCAAGCTCAAAATTGAGTTTGTAGCATTAAGTTGCGATCGCCCTCAAAACATTCGATAGCGGTAGTATACCGAGCTATGTGACTCACGAAGCAATGGAAATTATTAAAAATCTTTATCATTACCATTGGATTGGACATATTGACATATTTGTCAAGCACTGAGACATCATCAGTTATTAGACTTTCAGAGGCGGCATGAATAGTTACTTTTTGATGATTGACTAATATAATTGCCTGCTATCCCTAGCAGTCCACAGTCCCCAGTCCCGAAAAATTTTAAGAAACATTTCTGAATTGTTGCGACAAGTTAATGGTGTTCAATTTTGGTAAATATGCCTAGCGACTTAAAAAAAGGTGCTAAATTAATATCAAGGTACAAACAGGTTAAAAGTTAATTAAACGCAAAACTTAATTAGAGCCTGTACCTCCTGCTCTAATAAATCATGTCTTCGCAATCTTAAACTCGTTGGTTGCATCCTTTCATTAAGTGTTTTCGCCTTGAGTTTATTGGTTTATCTTGTGGAGGTTTTGAACTTACAGCCAGAAATGCCTGCCTATTGGAATCAAGGATGCGGGGTTCTGGAGTGATGATTGCGAAAGTTGTCCACCTTATTTGAGTTCTTTTGTTTCTATTTTTTCCATCTTCTCTAACAATTGCACATTTACTAAACCGCCTAAGCTAATGATATCTTCGTTCTTAGCTTGAGGCGGTTATTGTCATGTAATAAGAAAGGGAACAGGGAGTAGGGGAGATAAGGGAGTTCAATCAGTCAACTATCAAAGTAGTGTAATTACGGTAACTTCTGGGGGACAAAATAAACGCCCTGGTCGATAAGTTCCTAAACCACGATTGACATATAATTGGTTTGTGGAAATTTGGTGATAACCTTGCGCCCATTCCCAATATCGTACTACTTTTGAACAATCTCCTAATAAAAATGGAATCCAACGCCGCAGTTTTTTAGGAATTTGTTTAAGGAGCTTTTTATAGTGATAAACTACAGGCCCCATACCTGGTATAACGATGTGTCCGCCGTGGGTATGACCGGAGAGTTGTAAGTCTACTCGCCATTGTTCAAGAATTTTGGCCGTATCTGGGTTATGAGATAAAACAATGCGGGGTGTAGCAGGGTTAAGTTGTTGCATTACTGGTGCAGGATTAAATTCCCTTGACCAATAATCAGCCAATCCTACTATTGGTAAATCTTGTCCTAGAGGATAAGCAATTTCATTCCATAAAACATGAACACCGATGCTAGTTAATGCGGTGGTAACTTCTGTTTGGGAGTGACTATAGTGAATATCATGATTGCCAAGTACAGCATAAATACCATAACGGCTTTGCAGATATTTAAGTCTTAATGCTAGTTGGTGAATTGGTGTAGGATCATCAGTTACATAGTCACCTGTTAATAGTATTAAATCCGGTTCAACTTCGTTAGTAACTGCGATCGCTTCAGCTAGTAATTCTTCTGATAATCGTAATCCATCATAATGAAAATCTGACAACTGCACTAATTTTAAGCCTTGCAAACTGGGTGGAAGTTCTGCAATCTTAACCGTGAGTTTATCTACACTTAAACGTCCTGTAAACAACCAGTGCATAATCTGCTAGGGACTCCTCATACCAGCGTCTACAGCTTATCAAAAAATAAAATAAATCTTGAGGAAGATGTCAAAAATAATAAATTTGCACAGATCATTGCCCTTTGTTGTTCCAAGCAAGCCTCTGGCAGAGGAGACTGAACAATTATGCTGATATATAGGACTCATATTTGATTTTTGAAAAAACAAATTGCCTAGAAGCTTGTCATACAAAGGTTTCTTTCTCAGTATACTTAGCAAGAATCAAGTCGGATTCCTATAGTTCGCTATTTCTATTCACCCTCAGATATATTTTTAGAGATTTTAGCGAAAATAATTACACCATAATTATTAAAAGTAAAATGCTATCTTAAGGGCAAAGTCATCTACTTAAATGAGAGGAAACTGCTATGACTGCAACGCTCTTAGAGAAAACTTCTATCGAGTCATTGCTAGGTGAAGAAGCCGAAAACCTACTCACATACAAAGCTAAAGTTTCCCAAGACTTACTACATTTACCAGGATCTGACTTTATAGAGCGAGTTTGGTTAAATAGCGATCGCCATCCTCAAGTATTGCGTAATCTGCAACAAATTTATTCTACAGGTCGTTTAGCCAATACTGGTTATCTCTCAATTTTGCCAGTAGATCAAGGCGTTGAACACTCGGCCGGAGCATCATTTGCACCCAATCCGATTTACTTTGATCCAGAAAATATTATCAGATTGGCGATCGCCGCAGGTTGTAATGCTGTAGCTACTACTTTAGGAGTATTGGGCAGTGTTTCCCGTAAATATGCTCACAAAATCCCTTTCATTGCCAAAATTAACCATAATGAATTGTTAACTTGTCCCAATCAATTTGATCAAGTATTATTTGCTGATGTGGAACAGGCTTGGAATTTAGGCGCAGTAGCAGTAGGCGCAACTATTTATTTTGGTTCAGAACAATCTGCTAGACAAATTCAAGAAATCAGCCAAGCTTTTAAATATGCCCATGAATTAGGAATGGTGACAATTCTTTGGTGTTATTTACGCAATAATACTTTTAAACAAGACAAAGATTATCACCTTGCGGCTGATCTCACCGGACAAGCAAACCATTTAGGCGTAACAATTGAAGCCGACATTATTAAACAAAAACTTCCAGAAAATAATCATGGCTATGAAGCGATAGCCAAAGCCACAGGTGCAAGTTACGGCAAAATTGATCAACGAATGTATACAGAATTAACAACCGATCACCCAATTGATTTAACCCGTTATCAAGTATTAAATTGTTACTGTGGAAGGGCAGGTTTAATTAATTCTGGTGGTGCTTCTGGAAAAAATGATTCTGCACAAGCCATTCGTACCGCCGTCATTAATAAACGTGCAGGCGGTACAGGCTTAATTTCCGGGAGAAAGACTTTCCAAAAACCCTTTGAAGAAGGGGTAAAATTATTTCATGCTATTCAGGATGTTTACTTATCTCCAGATGTGACAATAGCTTAAACCCCCGGATATTTCGGTGTGTTACGGCTCACGCCAAACACACCCTACACATACTAAATATACTGTCATTAATCTGCACTACTTTTTACATATATATAACCAACCTAAAGAAAGACGTTAGCTGTATTCAAAATTATCTAACTTGGTTGCAGAGTAAACAGGAAAATTGTTCAATGTTGGCAATCAAAAAGAGATTTAATCAATGGCAGCGCAAAATTACCTTAGTGATATTTGCTGGGTTAATTTTAGTCATGAGCTTACCTACTAATTCTGTTGAGGCTGCTGGTTATTATTCAGTGAAAGAACACAAAACAGGAATCATTCGACCTTATTACACGACTAAAGAACGTACCATAGCACACACCGAAATTACCAGACCTTACTATGCCACTCCAAATAGAAAACCCAGGACAACTACAGGGGATAATTATATGGAGCGTAGTAAACGATCAACAGAAGTTATACCTCAAGAATTAGGTAGAAGTAAGCGGCAAAAAAATCTGCGGGTTGGTGAAGAAGAAATAATCAAATAATCAATCGTTCTGTAGGCAGGGGGCAGGGGGCAGGGGGCAGGGGGCAGGGGAGCAGGGAGCAGGGGAGACAAGGTAGACAAGGTAGACAAGGTAGACA
>JBODRP010000114.1:0-15252 GCA_050633005.1 Trichormus sp.
AAGATAAAAAATAAGGGAAATGCTATTTGTGCAAATTAAAAGCACAACAGCTTACTACTTTGGGATTCCTAATTCGCTCAGGTTCTTCCTGTGAAGTAGAGCGTAGTCTGTGTGAATCTATGCAAGGATCAAAACTCAGTTTAGTTCTGATTGCTTCTAAAAGTTGTTCTTCTTGCTGATTAGAAGGAATAAATCCATTTAAAACCCATGCTTCACGTTTTGGGTTAGCTGTACCAATTATAATTCCTAGTTTTGGCTGTAGCTCGATATGTTGAGAACGTGCTTGTTCAAGCCCTTCTCTACGTTCTGGTTGGTTATCTAAATCACGGATCAATAAAACAGCTTTAATATGTCGTGTTCTTTGCAAAAACCTAATTAAATTAAGAACCTTAATAGATGCTGCTCCATCAGCTTTGAAAGGCACACCATTACTATCATGACCAAGAAATCTTGAAGGTTTATATTTTAGTTTTTCTTTAGCATCATCAATAATTTTCAGAATGTCTCTCCAGCAGGAATATTCTGTTTCTTCCTCTAATCCTCTCCATTGAAATATATGTTGTATTAGCTCAGGTTCTAACCAATTAATTTTTTCTAATAAAACACGCTCGGCTAATTTAGTAGCAGTTCTAAAATCTGCACCACTTTCAACTATGACAATGAACTCAATCACTCACTTCTCCTTCCACAACCCATTCTTCACCCTCAGCATCCCAAAATTCACCAGTTGTTAAGGTTTGCTTTGCCCACTCCACATCAGGATGTTCATCTAAGCGTTTAGAAACTGTGAAACCTGAGTTACTGTTATTTAATATATGTACTTGAGAAGGAACAAGCTCATCAACAATATATGGTGAATGAGTAGAAAAAATAATTTGTAGATTTGGATTATCTGCAATAATTTCCTTGAACACAGTCATCAATTCACGTTGAGCTTTGGGATGAAGTCCCTGTTCCACATCATCTAGTAAAACTAAATTAGGTTGATTAGGATTCATCAACACAGTTAATAATCCTAATGTTAATATTGTACCTTCGCTAATTGCGTGGGCTGGAATACGCTCGCCTGTATTCATGTTTAATATAACTTCTTGTCCTGTCATTTCCTGAGTTTCTTCATAGGAAATAGGTTTACCATCAACTTCAATTAAACGTTTGCGAACTACTGGCACTTTTGCTCGCTTTATGCCAATTTTTAGTACATTTGGTACAATTCTACTGAGATTTTCTTCTATTAATTCAAATTTGTCTGGAGCTTCATCACGCAAAAAATCTAAAGTTGGTGCTAGTGAAGACCCATCAAATTCTACTCTTGGTGTCTCTTCATCACTATACGCTGCTTTTGCAAGATTACTTGCTACTAACTTCAGGTAAACAGTGTGCCTTAAAGATTTACGAATGGCATCTGGAGAATCACTTAAAGAACTTGACCATCCTTCTGATATATTTTCTGTTGCATTTATCTTCCATGATGCTTTCGGATACCAAGAATCATTATTTTCTTTCTGCCAAATATAGGAAGCTTGCCAAGATTGCGGATATTTAAATCCCCAAAAACCACTAGCAGTCACAGACATATTTTTCTCGCCAATTGTTGTCATGAATTGAGGAGATTTGTCATGTTGAAATATTCTGGCAAATGATGAATCAAAATTAGCCAGCCTACTAAGATTATGCAATGCTTGCAGCACCGATGTCTTACCAGCACTATTTTTACCTACCAGCCCATATAATCGGGAACTATCAAAATTAAGTTCTGTATATTTATGACTCTTAAAATTATGAAGTACAACCTTTTCTAGCATTTAATTGCTAATATCCTTCAATATAGAAATAAATTTCTTGAATTATATCACTGCATGAGTAAATCAGGAAAATCATCCTCTAAGTCAACGCCTGATTAATCGCTACTGGTATCAGTAAGATTCTGTAGGGTGTGTCATCATGAATTGATGTTGATGATGAAATAGTATACCCAGGCTGACGCACCTCACATTAGTGGTAGTTAAAATTTTTGCGCTTAAAATGAAATAATACTGAGATAATATACTGAACTATGTCTAATTATCGCAGAGTCATAACATCTGGGGGTACTTTCTTTTTTACACAGGTAACTTACCAAAGAATCCCTTGGTTATGTAGCGATATAGGAAGAGAAAATTTGAGAAAGGCTATTAGGCGAGTTCAGCAACTTTATCCTTTCTCTCTTAATGCGATCGCTCTTCTGCCAGAACATATTCATTGTATATGGACTTTACCAGAAAATGATAGTAATTATGCAATCCGTTGGCGATTGATTAAAAGTTTTGTTACCCACAGTTGTGCAGAACAGTTAAACATAACAGCAGAGATTAGTGAATCTCGCCAAAAACGTCAAGAAGGTAATTTATGGCAAAGGCGATATTGGGAACATTTAATTAGAGATGAAAAAGATTTTGCTAACCATTGCGATTATATTCATTACAATCCTGTCAAACATGGTTTATGTGAATCTCCCAAAGAATGGCAATATTCAAGTTTTCACCGTTTTGTTAAACAAGGAATTTATTCAGAAGATTGGGGAGCAGTTCAAATACCAAATATCCCTGACAATATTGGCAGGGAATAACCCATATATTGTAGGGTGCGTCAGCATAAATTCATTTTCGTGATGGAATCATCCACTCAAGCTGACGCACGCTACTGGCTAAAGAATGCCAATATTCAAGTTTTCACCATTTTGTTAAACAAGGAATTTATTCAGAAGACTGGGAAGCAGTTCAAGCCCCAAATATACCAGAAAATATCGGTCGAGAATAACCCATATATTGTAGGGTGCGTCAGCATAGATTCATTTTCGTGATGAAATCATCCACTCAAGCTGACGCACCCTACTGACTCATTGCTTACGATACAGAACTTGCGATACAATTATGAGCTATGTAAGTTTCTGTCCTGATTAGGGAAAGAAACATTACACATAATTGTCTTTTTAGCTTTCTAAATACCAAATGAGTGAAATAAAGAGAATAGACACAAACGCATATGTGACCGTACAGGGACAATATGCTGTAGTTAATGAGGGTTCTAGTTATGCAATTATCAATACCCAAACAAAGCAGGTAATTGCTCGAAATATTTTATCTTTTCTAGATTGTGTAAAAACGCTAGAATATATCTTAGGTGATGCTAAATCTCAAAACCCAGAACCAATCCAAAGCTCTGCATTCCTTGCTGAAACAGACGATCCTCCCAAGTCAGGTCAGGAAAAATTTAATCATAAAACTCAAAAACTAGATGAGCTAGATTTAGCCCTCGTAAAAAGTCTAGCCTCTTATTTTGAAGAAATGAGTAGTAAGATCATCCGCTATCATGAAGATCATAATGCCTCGCGGGAAGAAGCAGATGTTATAGCAAGCTATTACTTAAAGACTGCTACCATTTTTAGGGATGTTAAAACTCAGCAAGATGTCGAAAAACTGATCGAATCTATAGAAATCCTAAAGAAAAGGGTTAATCGCTACCAACATAAATCATACAAATACCGTTGGTCTACAGGTTTAGAACAAAACGTTCTTGTGAAGCTAAGGAAAATAGTTATTGAGGATTAACATTAGATGTTAACCCTCAATAACTAAGTAAAATATAATTTGACGCAACGCGATATCAAATCTTGTAGGTTGCGCCAGCTTGGGTATACGATTTCATCATGAGCATAAATCAATGCTGATGTACCCTACTAGCTTTACCAGTTAATATAGGAAGTAGAATGTGTTGTTGTACAGGGCAACTCATCAAATCAATTTTTTTAACAAATTTAACTCCGTTTATAAACTAACTCCATCCTTAACTTCTCAATCTCCAGCTTCAACCTTTCATTCTCCATCCTCAACTTTGCATTCTCCTCTCTAATAACCTCAATTTCATTCCTCTTAGTCAAAGCCTGATTAATAGCTAACTTACGCATATCAAGCGAGAACCAACGCTGATAGGTTTGCGTGTGAACTTGCACACTATGCCCTAAATTATCCGCCGCAGCTTTGATTGGTATGCCTAAAATATGCGCTCGAATTGCCCAGGCGTGACGTAAATCATAAGGCTTGAAATCTAACCCAATTTTACGAAACCACCAACTAACTCGCTGTGTTAATGCTGTTATTTCTGCATGATTACTTTTATCTTTTTTACTAATTGCTGTTGCCAACATATCTAAATATTTCGGATTTCTTAAATCAAATTCATCTATCCATTCTTTATGTAAAGGTAATGCTTGCCTTTCACCTGTTTTACACTCTTTATCTACCTTCCAAGTTAAATCTACATTCTCCGCACTTAACCACCAATTAATATCAGGGTTAATAAATATTTCTCTAGGACGTAAACCAAATACGGCTAACATTCCATACGTCCAACGCCAGAGTTGCCAGCTATCTTTGACATCTTGATTAACTTGATTACCTCTGGTGTTTAAATACTCTTCAAACTTGGTAATTCCTAATAATATTTCTGCATCTGTGGGGAGGTTGCGGGAATTGCGATCGGGCATTTTGGAATATTGAGATAAATCAATCTCAATATTGAATGTCTGACAAAACGCTGATATCGCTCTCGCAGCATTATATTTAGCCCATTCTTTATCGATTTTTTCTATTGAATTAATTAAATTTTCCGCAGTGGCTAAATCTTGAGGGTTAGTGTATCTCTGAGTACGAGAAAAATAATAGAAAAAGGTATGTTCGCTTTTTGTGGTGCGTTTATGGGTTTTAAAATACTCTTCTGCAAATTTTTCTAATAAATCACCTATGGTTTTTACATCTTTTTTAGTCGCTTCTTTACCTAAATATTTATCATTCCATTCAAAGGTTTTGCGAGCGATTAATTTGCCTAATTCATAAGCTTCTTCCTCAGCCGTTTTGAGTCCGTCTAAATTGGCGGGAATATTTAAACTGAGATTGTATTGCTTTCTCCCAGTTCCCTTTGTGTCGTTATCTCCAGGTTTAATTGGTAACGTCGCTCTTAATTGCAGACTTCCATTGGATTCCCGAATTGATACTTTCGTCTTTGCAGACTTCAAACGCAGATTTACCTTATCTAGTTCCTGTAACACTTTTGCTCTCATATGCTCTCTTTGCTGCTGTGCTTGCAGACTTGAGCCGATAAAGCTGCCGTCGGTAGATGAAAGTGGCTCTAAATCTGCAAAGGCTTGTTGATATTTGTCTTGACCCTGATTTTCCATCACTGTGGTATTAGCCTATATTTAGCCTAAAAATTAATTTGTTATGGGTGAACAATGTTCATGAATAACACTGCTTACTGCAAACAATAAGCTGTTCAAAAGCATTAAACCACAAAAAGGATTACTCCGGCCCTTATCACGGTTATGACGGATTTGCTATCTTCGCTCGTGATATGGATCTTGCCCTCAATAGCCCCACTTGGGACTTGATTGGCGCACCTTGGAAGAAAACCGCTACAAAAGCTAAGGCTGCTGCCTAGTTCCAGGAAATAGACGGATAGCCTGGGGTGTCTGCGCCCCAGGACACGAGGGAGGAATGGTGGATGCTGAATGCTGCATGAAATTTCATTCATTATTCATGATTCATCACTCGTAACTCCCTTCAGGGGAGTAAGTCACCCAGGCTATTGCTAAACATCACTTACTAAACCAACCAGCAAGCGTAGAGAGACAGACAAATGCCACAGAATCCAGATAGAATTGTAGACCACGTTGATCTATTCAAACAGCCAGAATACACAGAACTGTTTGAAAACAAGAGAAAGAACTTTGAAGGCGCACATCCTCCTGAAGAAGTTGAAAGAGTTTCTGAATGGACAAAATCTTGGGACTATCGGGAAAAGAACTTCGCTCGTGAAGCTTTAACCGTTAACCCCGCTAAAGGTTGTCAACCTGTAGGCGCGATGTTCGCTGCTTTGGGTTTTGAAGGTACTCTACCTTTCGTTCAAGGTTCTCAAGGTTGCGTTGCTTACTTCCGTACACACCTCAGCCGTCACTACAAAGAGCCTTGCTCCGCAGTTTCTTCTTCTATGACAGAAGACGCAGCAGTATTCGGTGGCTTGAACAACATGATTGAAGGTATGCAAGTTGCCTACCAATTGTACAAGCCCAAGATGATTGCTGTTTGCACCACCTGTATGGCTGAGGTAATCGGTGACGACTTAGGCGCGTTCATCACCAACTCTAAGAACGCTGGTTCTATTCCTCAAGACTTCCCCGTTCCCTTTGCTCACACACCTAGCTTCGTTGGTTCTCACACCACTGGCTACGACAACATGATGAAGGGTATTCTGTCTAACCTGACAGAAGGTAAGAAGAAAGCTACCAGCAATGGCAAAATCAACTTCATTCCTGGTTTTGATACCTATGTTGGTAACAACCGCGAATTGAAGCGGATGATGGGTGTAATGGGTGTTGACTACACCATTCTGTCTGATAGCAGCGACTACTTTGATTCACCAAACAACGGTGAGTACGAAATGTACCCAGGTGGTACAAAGCTGGAAGATGCGGCTGATTCTATCAACGCTAAAGCTACTGTTGCTCTCCAAGCTTACACCACACCCAAAACCCGCGAATACATTAAAACCCAGTGGAAGCAAGAAACACAAGTATTGCGCCCCTTCGGTGTTAAAGGTACTGACGAGTTCTTGACTGCTATCTCTGAATTGACCGGTAAAGCTATTCCTGAAGAGTTGGAAATCGAACGCGGTCGTTTAGTTGATGCTATCACTGACTCCTACGCTTGGATTCATGGTAAGAAGTTCGCTATCTACGGCGATCCCGACTTGATTATCTCCATCACCAGCTTCTTGTTAGAGATGGGTGCTGAACCAGTACACATCCTCTGCAACAATGGCGATGATACCTTCAAGAAAGAAATGGAAGCAATCCTTGCTGCTAGCCCCTTCGGTAAAGAAGCTAAAGTTTGGATTCAAAAAGACTTGTGGCACTTCCGTTCCTTGTTGTTCACCGAGCCTGTAGACTTCTTCATCGGTAACTCCTACGGTAAGTACCTGTGGCGCGATACCAAGATCCCAATGGTACGTATTGGTTATCCTTTGTTTGACCGTCACCACTTACACCGCTATTCTACCCTTGGCTACCAAGGTGGTCTAAACATCCTCAACTGGGTTGTTAACACCATTCTGGATGAAATGGATCGTAGCAGCAACATCACTGGTAAGACTGACATCTCCTTTGACTTGATTCGCTAGAACTTGGTTTTGGCGTTCCAAGAGAAGTAAATCAGGTGATTGATTAAAAACTGGGGACTGGGGAATAGGGATTAAAACCCGAAACCCCCTCCCCAGTAACCAATAGCTAAAACCAATTCAAAATTCAAAATTCAAAATTCAAAATTAAGAATTAAAAAGCCAGATACTAATTTTGTTCTAGAGTTTGTATCTGTTGTTGAATTTTGAAGAGTTGGTAAGAGTTAAATTGTTCGTCACTCTATTCTGAAGTATCTACTATGTCCACAACTCACACTCACCATAATCCTAATTTTCATCCACCTAACTATAAAAAACCTGGCGCGTTTGATGTTCTGCGTCCTTTGCGTCGTTTGGTTGATAATTTTCCGGTTAAAAATGCTCGTTTCGCTCATGTCATATGTCAGGTAATTCCTTGCTGTTGTCCTTTTGAGCGAAATATTAATTTATTTGGACGGACTATTCATATTCCGGCTTTGTGTAAGCTTAATCCTCTGTATGACGAGTTTGTAGGATTGCGTTTTCGGGCTTTGGCTTATCTGGCTGATGAATGTGGAGAGGATGTTACTAAGTATATTTGCTAGAGGCTCTGTATTTCTTGCAAAGGTCTAGTTTATGAAAATGCGACTACAGATAATTTTTTAAACGCAGAGGGTCGCGGAGGTTAGCGCGGAGGTACGCGGAGGATTTCGCGGGGTTAGAGAAGATTTTTGCAGGAAGTTGATTATTAACGGTCATCAGTGATGAGGTTGGTAGTTGAGAACTGAATTACTGATGACTGATAACTCAAAATTAAAATGTCGATCGCGTGCGAGAAGAGAGATGAACACCCAAGGTAAAATTAATGAGTTGCTCAATCAGCCTGGATGTGAGCATAATCAAGAGAAACATGGTGCAAAAAAGAATAAGTCTTGTAGTCAACAAGCACAACCAGGGGCGGCTCAAGGGGGTTGTGCTTTTGATGGGGCGATGATTGCGCTTGTGCCTATTGTCGATGCGGCTCATTTGGTTCACGGGCCGATCGCCTGCGCTGGTAATTCTTGGGGTAGTCGTGGTAGTCTCTCTTCTGGCCCAAAAATGTATAAAATGGGCTTCACTACTGATATGTCAGAAAATGATGTAATCTTCGGTGGTGAGAAGAAGCTATATAAGGCAATTCTAGAAATTCATAAACGCTACCAGCCCACTGCGGTATTTGTCTACGCTACTTGTGTGACAGCTTTGATTGGTGATGATATCAATGCTGTTTGCAAAACTGCGGCGGAAAAAATTGGTACTCCTGTTATCCCTGTATTTGCTCCTGGTTTTATTGGTAGTAAGAACCTCGGCAACCGTTTTGGTGGGGAAGCTTTATTAGATTATGTTGTCGGGACAGCAGAACCGGAGTTTACCACTCCCTATGATATAAACTTAATCGGCGAATATAACATCGCCGGGGAAATGTGGGGAGTCCTGCCGTTACTAGAAAAATTGGGTATTCGCGTTCTGTCGAAAATTACAGGCGATGCTCGGTTTGAAGAAATCCGCTATGCCCACCGCGCCAAGCTGAACGTAATGATTTGTTCGCGGGCGTTGCTCAATATGGCGAAAAAGATGGAGGAACAATACGGCATCCCCTACATTGAAGAGTCTTTTTATGGCATCGATGATATGAATCGATGTCTGCGTAATATTGCCGCTAAATTGGGCGACCCTGATTTACAAGAGCGTACTGAACAGTTGATTGCGTCAGAGATGGCGGCTCTAGACTTGGCACTCGCTCCTTACCGCGATCGCCTCAGAGGTAAGCGAGTTGTATTATATACAGGTGGTGTTAAGAGTTGGTCGATTATCTCGGCAGCGAAGGACTTAGGCATAGAAGTAGTTGCTACCAGTACAAGAAAGAGTACGGAAGAAGATAAGGCGAAAATCAAGAAGTTGATAGGTACTGATGGCATAATGCTAGAGAAAGGCAACGCCAAGGAACTCCTACAACTAGTAAAAGATACACAAGCAGATATGTTAATTGCCGGTGGTCGTAACCAATACACCGCCCTCAAAGCCCGGATTCCCTTCCTCGATATCAACCAAGAACGTCATCATCCCTACGCTGGTTATGTAGGTATGTTAGAGATGGCGCGGGAACTCTACGAAGCCCTCTACAGCCCGATTTGGGAACAAATCCGTAAGCCTGCACCTTGGGATGAAGATATGGGGACATGGGCTAACGAATATACCAAAAATCAAAATCGCGTTTTTGAGGGATTGGGGATTGGGGATTAGGGACTGGGGACTGGGGATTGGGAACTAGGGACTGGGTATGGAATTTTTCTCCCCCTGCTCCCCCTGCCTCCCCTGCTCCCCCTGCCTCCCCTGCTCCCCCTGCCTCCCCTGCTCCCCCTGCCTCCCCTACTCCCCCTGCTTCCCTATCTACCCAGGAGTTAATCTAAATGGCAGTCGTTACCGTTCCCGAAAAATCAGTTGCAGTTAATCCTCTCAAGCAAAGTCAAGCTTTGGGTGCGTCGTTGGCTTTTTTGGGATTGAAGGGGATGATTCCTCTGTTCCACGGTTCTCAAGGTTGTACAGCCTTTGCCAAGGTGGTGTTAGTTCGTCACTTTCGGGAAGCGATTCCCCTCGCTACTACGGCGATGACGGAAGTAACGACTATTCTTGGTGGGGAAGAGAACGTAGAACAGGCGATTCTTACCTTAGTCGAGAAATCCAATCCCGAAATCATTGGTTTGTGTAGCACTGGACTCACAGAAACCAGAGGCGATGATATTGAGAGATTCCTTAAGGATATCCGCGATCGCCATCCAGAACTTGCTCACATTCCCGTAGTTTTTGCACCGACACCAGATTTTAAAGGCGCGTTGCAAGATGGTTTTGCGGCAGCTGTGGAAAGCATAGTTAAACAAGTTCCCCAAGCTGGTGGAATTAATGGTGAGCAAGTCACAATTCTGGCTGGTTCTGCCTTTACTCCAGGGGATTTGCAAGAAATTAAAGAAATCGTCACTTCCTTTGGATTAATCCCCATCTTTGTACCTGATATTGGCGCATCATTAGATGGACATTTAGAAGACGGTTACACTGCTATTACCGCCAGTGGTACAAGTGTGGCGCAACTGAAAGCCGTTGGTTGTTCCGCCTTTACTATTGCCTTGGGTGAAAGTATGCGGGGTGCAGCCAAAATTCTGGAACAACGGTTTGGCATTCCTTACGAAGTATTTAGCGAACTGACTGGACTAGAACCAGTAGACGAGTTTTTGCAAGCATTAGCCATTCTGAGCAGCAACCCCGTACCCGAAAAATACCGCCGTCAACGCCGGCAATTGCAAGATGCAATGTTAGACACGCACTTTTACTTTGGTGCGAAGCGAGTATCCTTAGCATTAGAACCGGACTTACTGTGGTCAACAGTGCGCTTTCTGCAATCGATGGGGACGCAAATTCATGCAGCCGTGACCACAACACGCTCACCCCTGTTAGAAAAACTTCCCATCAAGAGCGTGACCATTGGAGACTTAGAAGACTTAGAAGAATTGGCAGTTGGATCTGACCTGCTGATTGGTAATTCTAACGTAGCTGCGATCGCCAAACGTCTTTCCATCCCTCTTTATCGTCTCGGTATACCTATCTATGACCGATTAGGCAATGGCCTCTTCACAAAAGTAGGCTATCGCGGCTCAATGGAAGTCTTATTTGGCATCGGCAACCTATTTCTAGAAGCAGAAGAAGAACGAGTGAAACACTTATGGGGACTGGAGACTGATTAATTCAAAATACAAAATTCCAAATTAGGGAATTGAGAATAAATTACCAATGCCCAATGCCCAATTCCCTATGCCCCATCCCCAATGACCAAAAAAGCAGGAGAACACAAGTGAAAATTGCCTTTACAACTACCGACCACGTTCATATTAATGCTCACTTTGGCTGGGCGAGAGAAATTGATGTCTACGAAATCAATGCCGAAGGATATCAATTTTTAGAAACATTGAACTTTGAGGGTGACTTACAACAAGATGGCAACGAAGATAAAGTTACACCAAAACTAGACGCATTAGTTGATTGTGCCATTGTATATGTCACAGCAATTGGTGGAACTGCTGCGGCTAAATTAATTAAAAAAGGTGTCACCCCAGTTAAAGCACGTTCTGAACAAGAAGAAATCAAAGAACTCCTCACAAAATTAGTCCAAACCTTAAAAGGTAATCCTCCCCCTTGGTTGCGGAAAGCATTGCAACCCAAAACCACAAACTTTGCAGATGAACTAGAAGACGAAGCAACAGTATGAGCGCAGAAAATAGTGTCAACGATCCCGCTACAAATGTAGTTGCCACCTCCCCCTTTCTCAAAACATTAGTATTACAAATTCGCGGACAAGACGCTTACGGAGTTTACCGTAATTGGTCAGACGAACTACTACTAAAACCCTTCATTGTTCCCAAAAAAAAGAAACGGGAAATTTCCGTTGAAGGTGAAGTAGATGCAGTCACCCAAGCGCGAATCATGTCATTTTTCCGCGCTATAGCTGCCAGAATCGAACAAGAAACCGGCTTAATTTCCCAAGTAGTAGTTGACCTAAGTCACGAAGGCTTTGGCTGGGCTTTAGTCTTTTCCGGTCGCCTACTACTCACCGTCAAAACCCTCCGCGACGCTCACCGCTTTGGTTTTGAATCCCTAGAACAACTAGCAGAAGAAGGCGAAAAATTCGTAGCTAAAGGACTAGATTTAGCTACCCGCTTCCGCGAAGTGAGTAAGTTGTAATCAGAGTTTGAAACGCAAAGTAACGCGGAGGTTACGCATTCGCCTTTAGGCGTTCCCGTAGGGTAGGAACGCAAAGGTGTAAATCAATGCTCTCCTCTGTGCCTCTGCGCGACGGACACTTTGCTCAAGTCGGCAAAGCCGCCCACGCAAGTGTCCTCCTCTGCGTGAGCTTTTTAAAACTCTCCCTCCCCGCCCAAGTATTGATACAATCACCCCCCAATGCAAGTAGAAAACACCAGCATTGAAGAACTCAAAAATAAAATCAAACGCCTCAACAGCAAAGCCGGACAAATGAAAATGGATTTGCACGACTTAGCAGAAGGCTTACCCACAAATTACACACAATTAATGGAAGTTGCAGCCGCAACTTATGAAATTTATCATCAGCTTGATGAACTCAAAAAATATCTCAAGCAATTGGAGCAAGGCAAATGACTAAAAATATTGAAGAGTTCAAAAAACTTACCGACGCAGAAGAATATTTTAAATTCTTTGAATTAGAATATGACCCCAAACTTGTTAATGTAAATCGTTTACATATTCTGAAAAAATTCTCACAATTCATCAGTGAAATTGACAGCAATTCCGAACTAAGTAACGAAGAAAAATTAAATCAATACTCATTAGCATTACAGCAGGCTTATCAGACATTTTTGGAATCTTCACCCCAAGAACAAAAACTGTTCAAGGTGTTTAAAGACAAGCCAAAAAATGTAATCACGCTGACAGAATTAACGTCTGATTAGGAGGTATAAAGTGATCAACCTAACGCCTACCGAGTTAGAACGTTATAGTCGCCAAATGATGCTCCCAAATTTTGGCGAAGTAGCTCAGAAGCGTCTGAAGTCGGCGACGGTTTTAGTGACTGGTGTGGGAGGATTAGGCGGTACGGCTGCGCTTTACCTAGCAGTAGCAGGCGTTGGGCGGTTAATCCTAGTCCGAGGCGGTGATCTGCGGATGGACGATATGAATCGTCAGATTTTGATGACGGATGATTGGGTAGGTAAACCGAGGGTTTTCAAAGCTAAAGAAACCCTACAGGCGATCAATCCTGATATCCAAATCGAAGCAGTTCACGACTATATCACCCCAGAAAATGTAGATGAGTTAGTGCAGTCTGCGGATATGGCTCTAGAT
The DNA here is from genome assembly GCA_050633005.1 of Trichormus sp. Classification (GTDB taxonomy): domain Bacteria; phylum Cyanobacteriota; class Cyanobacteriia; order Cyanobacteriales; family Nostocaceae; genus Trichormus. The sequence goes on from JBODRP010000114.1 coordinate 13,096, forward strand.
TGCGCTCATAATTTTACAGAGCGTGATTTATTGAACGCCGCTTGTGTACGCTGGCGAAAGCCAATGGTGGAAGCAGCGATGAACGGGATGGAGGCTTATTTAACTACCATTATTCCTGGTGTGACTCCTTGTCTATCCTGTTTCTTTCCAGAGAAGCCTGAGTGGGATCGGCGTGGTTTTTCTGTGCTGGGTGCGGTGTCTGGAACACTGGCTTGTTTAACAGCACTAGAAGCCGTCAAGTTGATTACTGGGTTTAGTCAGCCTTTGTTGTCGCAATTACTCACCATCGATTTTAACCGCATGGAATTTGCTAAGAGACGTTCTCAACGCGATCGCTCTTGTCCAGTATGCGGTAATAACGCACCTTGGCGATATGCTCAATCCAATTCAATGGAAACTAGTAGTAATTGCACACATAGTTAACCACTCATCACCGGCTAAACGCCGCGCTCCGCTAACACCACTAAAACACTAATCGCTACAAATCAGGAGTTTCGATGACAGTTACTTTAACAGAAAAAGCAGAATTTCGTCTGCGGGCATTCTTGCGCGGTTCATCTGGCGACAGTGATGAAACAACTACTAAAGGTGTTCGCGTCTCTGTCAAAGATGGTGGTTGCAGTGGCTACGAGTATGGAATGGAAATCACCAGCCAACCCCAGCCAGATGATATCGTCATCCAACAAGGTAAAGTACCAGTTTATATAGATGCCAAAAGCGCACCTTTATTAGAAGGATTAGTGATTGATTTTGTTGAGGGTGTGGTGGAAAGCGGCTTTAAGTTCACTAATCCCAATGCAACTAGTACCTGTGGTTGTGGTAAATCCTTCAAAGCTGGTGATTGCTCCCCTGAAGGCGTACCTTGCAGCTAAAAAGTTTCCCTTAAACAAAATAGACACTTGCTTGTATTTATCTCGCAACAAAAGCGGTGTCTTTCTCCGCCCCCATTCTCGAAGTATTAAGGGAGATTGATTTACTTCGAGAAATTATTTCCATCCGATAAATCTTGAGGAGAACCGGAAAATGGCAACATATCAAGTTAGATTGATCAACAAAAAAGATAACCTCGACACCACAATTGAAATCGACGAAGATACCACAATTTTGGATGGTGCAGAAGAAAACGGTATTGAATTACCTTTCTCTTGCCATTCAGGTTCTTGCTCTAGCTGTGTAGGTAAAGTCGTCGAAGGTGAAATCAACCAAGATGATCAAATCTTCTTAGATGATGAACAAATGGGTAAAGGATTTGCTCTATTGTGCGTTACCTATCCTCGTTCTAACTGCACAATCAAGACTCACCAAGAACCATACCTCGTTTAGTCAATTGCTGTAGTCGCTACTATTTACAGCTTTTGCGATTATCAATTTAATCAGGATGAAACATCTACTTCATCCTGATTACTTCTATTTTCAATAGAGAGCTAATTGGATTCACAACCAATTTAGTAGTTAGTAGGGTAAGTCAGTGCAATAGAAACTAACTATACCCAGAAATTATTCATACTGATGCACTCTAGAGTTTGGATATATTTTTATCTGGAAGTCCCTAATTTACATTCAACATAAATTATTTTAAATAATCTACCAATGTTTACTCCATTTAGTGTATCTGGTTGCTCTTTAGAATTACTCAGACTGGGAGAAAAAGGTATAGTTATTTCCTGTAATGTTCAGGATAAAGCGGTTTTGAAAAAACTCAAATCACTAGGTTTAACAACAGGTGTTACCATCACCGTGGAACAAGAGTTTCCTTCTTTGTTAATCAAAGTTGGTAGCATTTTATTAGATATAAACAAAGATTTAGCACGCGCCATTTATGTGCGGATCATTTAATGTTTATCAAAGAAAGGCAGAGGGCAGAGGGTAGAAGGCAGAAGGGATTTATCCCTTCGCTGATTGCCCGAACCATCTGCGCGACCGGAGGGAGCAAGGGTTTAAGACCCCCACCAAATTTTCAATTTGGTGGCTCTCGTCATGGTTGGTTTTGAATCCCCATCTGTTGCGCCAGCTTCCCGCAGGGTACGAAACCTTCTGCCCTCTGCCTCCTGCCTTCTGCCTTCTTCAATAGCACATCATCGTTTTTTTGTTAGAGATACTTTATAACTCACCGTTCGCGTAATCGGGGATGAGTTTGGTGAAATAGATGAAATAAGA